>JAXHTS010000074.1 GCA_034190085.1 Spirochaetota bacterium | reverse complement strand
CTCCTCCCTCCTCGCCTCCCGCCCGCCCGCCACTACGATCGTACCCTGCATTCTCACTTAAATCCCCGAATCCTTGAATGCATTGCGGCGATTTTGCTAATCTTGAATATTTTATAAGTAAAGCAATATATTACAAACAGCTAAGGTGGCTTGATAACTCAATTCAGAATAAATGCATGCAGAAATCGAGCAAGTTTATTAGTATAGCGCTTATCATCGGTCTGATAAACCTATCATGCACACTCAAGGTTTATGATACTAACATGCTGTTAAAGGATTATAAAACAGATGGATTTCTGGATTATGATCATTATCAGGTGATTATTAATGGTTTCCCTAATGAAAAAGATGTTGGATTAGTTGAGAGAAGAGAGAGTGCTCTCGCAAATGCCAAAAGCCAGATGCATAATGTCATAATTACAAAGCTAACTAATTTTATCTTAAAATATCAATTTCAGCAATTAAAGATAAATAGCACAAAACATGTATTGAATATAGGTGAAGTTAAGGATATCCTATATGTAAAGTTGCTGAAATATTTAGACTTTGGATATATTGCCTTTGAGTATTACGATGAAGACAACTCAGTTGTCATTGTTTATAGAATCTTTAAAGACAATCTCTATAAGGAAATTAAGTCCATTAAAGTACAATTTCATCTGAAGGATGAAAAAGGGAATCAATAAAATATTATACTGCTCTAAAAGAGCGCTATTGACCTTTTTAGGTATATCCCTTTGCAGCATTTCATGCCTTAAGGGAGTGAAAAAAGAAGGGGATGATTCTCATCAGAATCGCTTAGAAAAAGAATATGCTTCCCCTAGGGATTACCAAAGTGAGGGTTTTATCTCCAGGGATTTATTTAGAATAATCATTATAGAACCCAAGGGAGATCAAGATCCTGACTCAAATGCAATTGAGAATAGGGCTAAGAGAAGGGCGCTCAGTTCGCTTCGCCATTACCTGACATCAAAGAATAGAATAATCGGTCGAAATGTTAATGCTAAACTCCTGAATATGATAAATCAGTATGGCACCTTAAGGCAGGAGACTAGGGAGACCAAGGGGAGCAATATATATTTTTTTGAGGTAGAAAAAACAGACATAAAGCAGTTTGTTGATGATTTATCTGTAAGGAGATAGAACCTCACGATTATATGCAGATTACAACTTGGCAATGTTGTTAATATATTTCTCAGTGCGGATAGATATGATACGCTACGTTTTTAAAAATAAATAGATCAAGATTTTCCTTATGCTCATCATATATGCTGCTAAACATCACTCCTATTCCATATGTATTATTTAATTTCAGTTTTTCAGATCGTACAACCATTGCAAGAGCCTCAATATCATTTAGCTCCTTATCTATCTCGGATAAGTCAATTTGTACCATTATTATGCTCGAACTCTCAAAGGGATAATCTGATTTGAAGTATAAACCACCCTTGCTGATGTTTAATATTGTGCCAACAAACCCAATTGCATCACGCTCCTCTGATGAGGATTCAATAAGTGTCTCAACTATTCTAACAGGGAGTTCAATATCCAGTCGATAATGCTGCCTTTGATTGCTGTTTTTGTTTTTATTGTACTTCTTGGTTATCCATTGATCAAACTGATCATTAAACCAATCTACCATTGCATTCCCAAAGTCCAGTTTACTATTCTTTTCCTTTTCAATATTATAATATTTATTAATCTCTTTCTTTATTTCCTGAGACAATTCCTCATACTTAATATCTTTTTTCATTTTAGCCTCATAAAATCTATTGTATTGAGATTTAATTTATGATAAGCAATAGTCGACTAATAGACAAATATAGTGTTTAGATTCTCTTCTCCCTCAGGTGGGAATAATATCTTTTAACTCATCCATTGGTAATCAGATCTGCATTTTAGGGTGATTGCCTATTGACAAGAGTGACACGTTATTGAAGAGTATGAATAATTACACTTCATATAACAGGTTACTCTCACGTATTCACAAGCTGTTATTAAGTATCGTTCATATATAAATAAAAAGCAATAATTTAATGACTATTCATCAATATTTTTATTGAAAAGTTGATAAATATCATTATACTTAATTTAGAAAAAAATATTTCGATAAATATAATAAGATGAAATTAAAACTATATATTCATATATTGTTGTTTTTGTTTATTATTACTTATTCAACATTAACCGCAAACTCCTCTGACAACACCACCAATAGTTACGGCTACAGATTTCAACCTGAGGTTATCAATTCTATATTGCAGAAAGAGACAAGCATAAAGAATCAGAAAATTCTTATGGAAATATTGAATCAGATTGATGATATCTATGGAGATCTATACTTGAATTTATTAAAGGGGGATAAAATAACCATCTTCTTTGATCCAGCACATGGAAAGCTGGCAGATGGGAGATGGGAAGGAGAAGCCACAGGAAGAATAAGCTGCACTGGCCTTACGGAGGAGATGTACTCGATTATGATTTCCAGAAAGCTGTATAAATATCTTTCTGATAACAGATATTTAGATATTAAATCTACAAATGATTTTCTGGGAGTTATGAAGGAAGAGAGTGATGTTTATAAGAATATTCGCTTTTCTGAAACAGTGAAAACAGCAAACAAAGAAAAAGCATTCATGATCATTAGCGTACATCTAAATAATATTTCCAGCCTATTCAAAGCAAGCGGTCAGGTTGATATGCCTGGAATTCATATTACTCATGGCGAGAACGGGTATAAATATCTTACATATAAAAGAAGTTCACATCATGGCTTCCTAACCCTCTATAATAAGTATGATGTTACCGGATTTTCAAAAAAGTATGCATCCAAACTAAAAAAAAGACTCATCTCTCATGGTTTGAAGCCAAACACATGGGAATTCGGCACTGTCGCTGATGATAGATTTAGCTATTTTGTTGATTTTCCTATCTCCCTTATTTTCGAATGCGGATTTATATCAAATCCAAAGGATGAAGCAAGATTGAGGAATCCTGAATATCAAGAAAAGATCGCAGAATCTCAATATAAGGCTTTTCTTGAGAGCGTTAGAGAGATCTTTGGCATTGATATCTCGGGTAAAAAGATTAAGAAAATTAACGACATATCTACAGATAAAATAACACTGCTTAAACTCTCCAGAATTGCAATCTTCTATATTCAAAATTGTGATACCCAAAAGGCAGTATCAACTATTAAAGTCATTGAGAGGAAATATAACAGATCAAAATATAGAGAGCTTGTTAAGCCATATAAAAAAATCAAGGGTTGCCTTATTAAAGCAGAAAAATATTATAAAAGAGGTAAACGGCTCATTAAAGCCAAAAAACATGGGGTTAGGTATCTAAAAAAGGCAATCAGACTCTTCAGGGAGAGACCTATTTTTGTTAGCTATAATGAAGAATATGCGAATATAATCAACAACCTGTTAAAGGGAGAGGATTCGAAAACTTCAAAGAAGGGGAGGCAAGGAAACATCGTAACATCTCTTGATATTAATAAAGCCTCCCGGACTACCCCTATTATACTTGCTATTGAAAAAAAGCAGAGTTTAAGAGAAGCTATACAAAAAGCCCTCTCCCCCAGCCCACAAGTTGAGAAGAAGCTCCTTAAATCCTTTAGAAATTCTTATAGATATAAAAGGGTAAAGGTAAAAAAATATTCCAAAAAGAAAAAGAGATATGTATATTATTGGAAATGGAAAAAAAAGAGGACCAAATTTACTATCGGTATTTATGTCCTTAAATTAAAGAAAAATTTAGTAGTTAAGAGTGTAAAGAGGGTGAGTCAGATCGCTCTAAATCCATTAAGGTATCAAAATCATCAATATATGAAGAATTCCTACTTTGCCTTCCAAGAGAAACATAAATCACTATAAATCAGGAAATTGGTTCGGGAAGCCTTATCTTTTTTTTGGCGATTATCTTAAGTATAAATTCAACACAAGCCTATATAAACTCCCAATAAACGCCAATCTTTCATGTCCCAATCGTGATGGCACAATCGGAACCTCAGGGTGTATCTATTGCTCTGAAGATGGATCAGCCTCTCCTACTTCCTATGGGCTTTCCCACATTACCAAACAGATGGATAATGCTAAAAATAGCCTTAGGAGAAGGGATGCAAAGACAAAATATATCGCATATTTCCAAGCCTATACCAATACATATGCTTCAACAGCAGAATTAAAAGAGCTATACGATATAGCAATAGCTTTTGAGGATGTGATAGGCATGATGATAGCAACAAGGCCGGATTGTCTTACAGAAGAGGTTATCGATCTTATTGCTGATTACAAGAGGGATAACTTTGAACTCTGGCTTGAAATAGGTATGCAGTCCATGCATGAGAAGAGTTTAAGACTACTACAGAGAGGTCATCTGCACACTGCGACAAGGGACTCAATATTTAGGGCATCACAGAGGGGGATTCCTGTCTGCGCACATATCATAATTGGAATACCTGATGAATCGTGGGATGAGATTATGGAAACAGCAAGGGAAATATCCTCCATGCCCGTACGCGGAATAAAATTTCATCACCTTCATGTGATTAAAGGAACAAGTTTAGAGAAGTATTATTTAGATGGTAAAATTAAAACAATCACATTCAATGAATACATATCTACTATATGTGATTTTATTGAAAGGTTGAGACCCGATATAATAATCCATCGGCTTTTGGGTGACAGAGATGAGGCTACATTGGTTGCTCCGTTATGGGGTCTACATAAAGGGACAGTAATAAAAGCTATTGAGGATGAGTTTATCAGGAGGGGAAGTTATCAGGGTTTGCTTTATGAAGATAATAATCTCTTTGGGATTGATTAGTAGCCATAGAATTGAAAGTTGATAATCTATTGTTATCCAAAAAGCGCTTGCAATCTCTCATATGAGTTTTATTTATGTTTTCATAGAAACAACCATCCGCAATGGTATAATGAATTCATTTATCATCTGGGAGAATAATGGAAAAACAGCTTTAATAACAGGCATCACGGGTCAGGATGGGGCATATCTGACTGAGTTTTTGCTTAACAAAGGATACAGGGTATATGGAGACTATAGAAGGCTCAGCACCCCAAATTTTGGAGACTTGATGAATTAGGCATAAAAGATCGGACTAACCTATTTGAGACTTCCTGAAAAAGTCAAAAATTGATTTATACGGCTAACCTTAGCCATTGATAACGTTTAAATCGCCTCAACAAAATTTGTGCAAAAAGAAGCCTAAGCTTCCTTTCAAGATTCATCACCAAAATGGTAATACATATACCTGCTTCGCTTGTCTCAGGTAACTTTGCCATTATCCTGGATAACCCATAACGTCTCTAGCCTTCTCCAATCTTACCTTCAATGGCTACTCGATCTCTCATATCCTGTTTTTCATGCTTTAAATTTTTGCCCAACTTGTCCTCTTTGCGAGGACGACCAAGAGGTGGTCCGGAAATCCTTATGCCATGGTTTTTACAAAATGATCTATTTTTTCTCGTTCTGTATATACTATCCACCTGTAATGATTCAGGATAACAACCATAGCTTTCTCTATATCTTTCTAAGTGATCTATCAATGTTAATGATTCATTGTAATTATCCCAACTTAATTCTTCAAGCCTTGCATAACCATCAACCAGCGATAGTGAGATCTTCGCCCCAAACTCAGTCGGAGACGATGCTTTGCCTCTCACTATAGGACATATATGAGGCTGTGATATGCTTACTATGCGGGCATCTATGCGATTCTCTCTTCTATCATACATCTCCTTCTGCTGTCTGTATAATTCATGTATCACAAGTAAATCTTTATGTTGTCTTTTAGATAATAACTCTAACGAACTCCTTGATACAAGATCCTCAATATATCGTAAATCACGAAATATATACCGTAACTGCTTACCTTTTGACTTTCTTATCTCTTTATATGTCTTCTTGCGTTTCTTTGCTGTCTTCAAGTAATCTTTCCTGGCTCTCTCCCTTTATGTACGTGGTTTCTTCTCCTTACCCTTAAACGGTTAATGTAAAATATCTATTATTATTTCAAGCTTCTCACGGGCATCATTTAATAGTGATAAATCCGTTGGGTATCTTATATCTAATGGCGTGCAAGTAGCATCAAGTATCAATTTACCTTCATTATCCTCGGTATCCTCACACCCATCATCAACATCTAAATTGGTGACTTGTGGATCACACCCCTTCCTCTTATTATCTATTATTAACTCGTTTATCACATTCAGCATATAACGATTAAAACGCTTCCTAAAATGTATCATCATTGATGGATCAAAAGGATAATCATCTGTAAATCCACAACGCTCTTTTATTGTCAATGCTCCAAGCGCCATCCTTGAAGGCTTGGTAGGCGTTCCCATCCGCTTTGAAAAGTTATCTGAATATAATCCTTCTATCTCATCCCATGAAATCACTTTTGAAAGCTTCACCCACCTGTTGTCACCTCAGAGCTTACCTCCAAAGGGAAGATAAAAATCTTCAAATTCAAGCTGTCCTAATGGCTTCCTTCTATACATCCGTTCCTTCGTGTGCAAGGGTTTTGAGCTAATTCTTACATTTTCCTTGCACTTAATGCAAACATTATGTCACAAAAAATTTCAACTCTTCAGGACTTTCGACTTTTTCAGGAAACCTTACTTAAGAACAATTATAAAGGTAAATCCAGTTATTTATCTCAAGGTCAACAAGCTGAGCTCAGCAAACATTTAGAAAATAGTATTTATTCAGATGCTAAAAGTATTGTCGAATATGTCAAAGAAACATTTAACATAGTATATAGTCCGAAAAGTATCGTTTCATTACTTCATAGACTTGGTTTTGTATACAAGAAAACAAAACGTGTTCCAGGCAAAGCGAATCCTTTGGTACAAGAAAAATTTATTAACGAGATATATAAAAAGATCAAAGATCTTAAAGGTGAACACGATCGTATATATTTTATGGATGGTGTTCATCCTCAACATAATTCCATGCCTGCTAATGGCTGGATAAAAAAAGGAACAACAAAAGAAATCCCAAGCAATACAGGTAGAAAATGTATCAATATAAATGGCGCAATAAATATTGAAGATTTCAATTTTATTCATTGGGAAGACGAACGTATTAATTCAGAATCTACTATTGCGTTATTTCAACAAATTGAAGAAGCAAATCCATTAGCAGAACAGCCTTTTGTTATTATCGATAATGCTCGTTACTACCGTTCAAAATTAGTAAAAGGTTATGTAAAAAATTCAAAGATCGTGACAGTTTTTTTGCCACCATACTCACCAAACTTGAACCTAATTGAATGATTGTGGAAATTGCTTCATAAGGTTATTCATTACAATAAATATTATGATACTTTCCTTGAATTTAAAAATGCTTGCTTTCATTTCCTTAATAATTTTCACGAGTATGAAAGCGAATTGAGATCAAGATTAACTGAAAACTTTGAAATTACTGGTAAAGCTCTTGTTTAAATCTTTCGTAAACCAAAATCGTTTGGGTATATATTGTTGTTTATAATGTTCACATCCATAATCATGATACCATTGTCCATATTTTAACATGTTATAATAAATAACTGCGATTTTTCGCGCTGTTGCTACAATAGCTGTTGCTGTTTATCAAATGAATCCTTTACATCTCTCTCCTTAAAACATTGAAAGTCAATTCACAGTGGATAGGGCATTCGCTTAAGCTTCAAACTTGCTAGTGTTAGTGTTTTTAGTTATCTATTCCTTCTTTGGAATATAATCACTCTTATTGAAGCCTCCCTTCAACTTATTCATATAGTCTTTATGCTTTCCTATAATATCATTATACGCCTTTTGGTATGCTTCTCTGACACTCTTTATTGCTTCGTAATTTCTTCGTTGCTGCTCAAGTACCTTATTTGATTCCTCTTTGATACCTAAAAAGGTATTGTAAATTTCTCCCTTATCCTTTTGAAATTTATTTAAAATGTTATCAAGGGATGAATTTGTTCCCTCATTAAGAATCATATCATCTGTCACACTGATTTGCAGATCCTCAAGCTCAATATTTGTTTCTTCTAACCGCTTCTTTTCCATTGTTTGCGCGTTAGTCTGATTTTTATCAAAAAAAACGATGTCATCCGTAATATCTGCGCTTCTGGTATTAAAAAATTCAATATAAGAATTCAGTTTATTACTCTTGCTTTCAGGATCCCTGATGAATTCCTCATCCCTCTGATTTTTCCAGACTTTGATTGGCATTCCTCTTCCGGTCTTTTTCCTGGGGACATCCGCCACTCCTATGTCAGCATTTTGTTTCCCCTTTAGGTTTACATTCCCATAGGGATTATAAAGATCAAGCGTCCCTTCGCTCAACTCTACTTTAGAATCGATTCCATCGCTCACACCGACAAGAAAATCTGTCCCTCTGACTGAACAGACAGTAGTTGGAGAATATACTTTGCGCTCTGAACCCTTTAATAATTTTGCAAATTTACCCCTCACAACACCAGAAATCACTGAGGGGTTATCAGAATACCTGATATTCTTACTGCCGATCCTAATCTTGCTGGTCTCAAATACTTTTATTTCACTGCCATCGGTATAAGATAAAACGACCAATCCCCCCTTTCCTGTAATTATCATATCCCCTGAAACAACCTGTATGCCTATACCAGCCCCAATTTTCTTGCCGTTTCTGATGAGATCAACCTTTCCAACAAGAAATGAAATTTCAAGGGAAAATCCTGAAACAGAGAATAGTACAATAAAAACAAAAAACATGATTAAATAAGTAAAAATTTTCCTTATATTAAAGATTTTGAATATTAACATGAGTTGTCCTCCATAATATTTGTAATTACTATAGTAAATTAGAAGATTATTTTCAAGTCAATTTTATAAGCCATTTAAATAGAGCCTTATACCTGCCCAATACGCTGGATGTTTATATCGATTATTGGCTCTTATTGAGTATTTGGCGTGTTCAAAGGCTCTAATTAGGCTCGATTCTCTATTTATTTCACTGTACAAGTTATCGATAAATATCGCATTATTAACATCATGTAGTTCAGCATCATTTATTATCAATCCTCTTACACCCTCCTGGGAGCTTGCAATTGCAAATTTGGAGCAACTCACTCGATGGGTAAAATCAATCGATGGAATATAGACTATCTCAACCCCTGCAAGTAGGCTATTGATTAATTTATCTCCAAAATAAAACTCTCCCCTCATTGAATTATATAAAAGTGGATGCTGAATGTGCGCAATTCCGCTGTTAACGGAGTCAGTTATTCTATAGTTAATTCCCGATTCTTTAATTGCCACCTCTTCAAGCTCATAAAATATATCTCTTTGCTGCAAATTCAATATACTTACTATCCTGTTCCTGGATTTGTAGCTTCTAAGCGCAGAAATTATTGATGAAATATAGACAATACTGTGGGATTCCACCAATAAAGTCTTTTCCCCCATAATCTCAAAAGGCACTTGTTCAAGCTCCTTATCAGTAATAAATATAATACCACCCTTTCCCTGGTAGTATTTGCTGATGGGCTTGAAAATGCTGAACAACTCCTCAGATATTTTCACTGTATTCTCAAATTTAGTTAGGCGCTCCCTATATCTTGGTAAAATCTTGCTAACATCCCTATACCCTTGTTTAATTCTCAAGGGTTCAATAAATGATTTTGTAATAATCCAAGCAAGTATATCCATACCATTCTTTACAAGATATAGCGTTATGAAGTCCTCTGGCATTTTTTTTTGATATTCCTCCACAGGGAGCATCTTGATTAAGGAGTTTAGCTGTAATCCCGGGTATCTCTGCAGAAGGCCTATAAACCTTTCCCCCCTATCTTCCTCAACCATATTCCTAAACTCCTCTTTTATCCCTTTAGGGATCATTGGTGAAGCCTTCACAGGCATTTTCAACCTGACATAAATCTGCTTCTTGACCTCAGCATACACTAAGGCCTTCAAATAATCCATCCTGCTCATCTTATAGGATATCAGAAAATCCAGACACTCAGATATTAAGTCTATTCTATTAAACTCCTTTAACATACCTGGATTTCTGTCCAAAAGATCCAATGCCCTTATAATGAGGGCTTCCACCCTTTCCCATTCATGTTCAGAGACCTTTCCCTCCTTTAAAATCTTCAACAATTCTATTCGTGACAATAATAGATCAAGAACAAAGGGATATTCATTATCATAATTCGATTTTATCCCCTCTCCCCTTGCAAGGGCCTCATCAATCTTACCAAGCCGCATCTCATTCTCCATCAAGAGAAGCTGATACTTTAAAAAGAGGTTATCTTCTTTATTTGTTAACTCTATTCCCCTAATAGCTGCTTGGTAAGATTCCCTATCTCTGCCAAGTAGTGATAAATTCACTCCCTCATCATAAAGAACATTCTTTAAAAGGGAAGATATGCCTAGTCTATGTGATAGCATCTCTATCATCTTTTCCATGCTTAGCACATCCTCGTATCTCTCTTCCGAGAGGTATATCCTCTTAATGATTGAGAGAAGTGGAATCACATCCATCCATAATGAATTATCATAAATCTCATTGATGTTTATATTATTAATAAATGATAGCGCTGCCTTGAAATTGTTATTATTCAAAAGTATCCTTAATGTATACATGACTGGATATGGAGAGAAGTAATCATACTTGCCATCCCCTTCAGCTAGTATTATGGCTCTATTCCCCAAATCCTCCATCTTCATAGCATCCCCCTGAAGGCTAACAATAGCCTTTGCTCTTTTGGAGAATGGTAGCGAATCAGTGGGTTTGCCCATCATGCATCCTGCTTTCAAAATCTTTTGATCCGATTCAGGATAATCTTTTACCCAATGAGATAGCACTTCCCTGGCCTTTCCCATGTATTCAAAGAGATATAGATACTCCGCTAGCAATAACCTTAGTTTATTGATTGGGATAAACGAAACACCCCTAAAACCTGCATTGCCAAACTCATCAGCATGCGGTTCTATTCCATCAATAGCTAGAGCTATTATCGATTCATAAATGGAGCAGTCAATAGAATTAGAAAAACCAGGAAGATCATCACTCTCATTTATTAATGCTTTAGCACTGGCAATAGCGCCGCTTTGTAAAAGAAGTAAAATCCTATATGATAGGGCTCTCGTATATAAATCAGAGGATATGTCCCTGGACAATTGCAGAGCCTTGATTAAATGGGTATGCGAATTTTCTAACTCGCCCTTCAATGCTTGAACTTCCGCAAGACCTAAATAATATAATATCTCCTCATTAGTCTTCCCATCACCATACCCACGCCATCTGTTTAGATGCATTCCCGCCCGTGCAACATCCCCGTTTTTCAATTCCTGAAGAAATTTATTATACTCCCGATCCTTAACCTCAAGCAATCCCTGGTATCTATCTGTTTTCTCAAAACCCTTAAATCCTAGGGCCATTACATTGCTAACAGGCCCAAGCTCTTTTTGTGTCTCATCAAGTGGCTGTCTCAGTGAAATCTGCAATGCCTTAGAAACCGAATCCAAATTCATGTCAATGAAAAGACATATGGTATTAACACCAGAGTATAGAGATGATTCAATTAAAAGATTTATATAGTCTAAATCAATATCGCTTATCCCTTTTACGATTAGGGTGGGTTCAAGCCTTTTTGTAAAGAGAAGGAAGGGATTTAATTCATCTCTTTGATCAACTAGTATCGAGTAGCTTGATAATTCAAGCTTCCCATCATCCCTTTCTATCACACTGATATTTTTAAAATCGGATAGTTTCGATAATCTCCCCTTCAACCCCCTTCCGTTATAGTAGAGGCTTCCCATGGAAATATTATTTGATGACAGGAAGTATTTGACTCTATCAACTGATGGCGCAAACATAAATGGAGGAATATCCATTCTGTTACCAAACTCTCTAAACAGTTTTAGGGATGCCTCATTCAGAACAATGAATCTATGGCGCCGCTCCCTCTCATCTTCGCCTAAAAATTTGGAAATCATATTGGGCACAGAGCCGCTTGCCTCTGCGGTTAGCCTTCTAAACTCGAATCTGCCAGTGATGATCCTCCAAGCATAATACTCGCCATTCCTCTCAATAAATTTATATATCACAACATTATCATCATACTCAGGGATTTCACTCTCAGATATGGATATAAATGAGGCAAATAGCGGCCTTTCCTTTTGAAGGGTTTTCACAAAATCAGAATACTCTCTTCTCTTTTTCTGTAACTCACTTGTGATATTCAAAATCCTTTTTGAGTTGGGGGGGTCGCCTTTCTCCAATACTCCTGAGATATTATTCTGTAGGGAATTAATTTCCTTCACAATTCCCAAGTAAACTGAGAAATACTCCCTGTCCATATCATTATGAAATCCAGGCGAGGATCGGACAACGGCAAATAATCTTAATATCGCATACCTCTTTTCTGAAAGCGCTAAAACCCGGTCCCAATTTTTTTTATCCATCAAAAGACCAATATAGTCATCATATAGGTCTTTAACCCTGTATATGCTTTCAGTGAAAAAATATGGAATATCCTCAACAATACCCGCGGCCTTCCTGTAATATTCTTCAGCTATTTCTCTAAAGCCCTCGCCCTCAATCTCCATCCCATGTTTTTCCATAAAACCGGCTAACCTATAGTGGACACGCCAAAGGAGGTCCTTGTACATATAGTTTTCACCAATTTCCTTGGCCCTAAATAAAGACTCAAGGGCCTCATCCAGGAATCCAATCCTTTCCTGACAGACCGACAGGCTCAGCAACAGCTTTAACCTCAGCCTTTTCGATTGTTTCTCATCAGCCTGCATTAGCGCATTCTCAAACCTTTTTGTTGCATCCCTATATAGATTGAATATGTTCCTATTTATCCTGAGGATTTTTAATGAGCCTTCAATCCGTTTCCTCTTCGTATCAGCAGCTATATCAATCCCTCTATTAAACAACATCTCTGCCTTAAGGTACTTGAGCATTCCCATAACGATGTTCAGCTTATGGTATTTAGCCGCTCCATCCTTGGATATCCTATTTCTAATTGTCTCTATCTCCTCATCCCTTACCCCTCTTCCCTGCGCCTTCGCAAGGTCTATTAATATATCCAGCTCCTGGTTAAATCTCTTCTTTTCATAATTTGTCCTATACTCGCTGATCCTAGATGTTAATAGCTCAATCTCCCTAATGGGCTCCTCTAAAGATTCGATATTGTTCTCTAATAGAAATGCATAAAGGTTGGACATGTTCATAATAGAGGTAAATATGCCCTCCTGGTTATCCACATCAGAATCAGCTGCGTAGTCCCACGCTCTATTAAAATATTCCCTGGCTTCAACATATCTACTCAACCTAAAATAGCAATACCCGATATTGTTCAAGGCCTTTATCTTCATCTCATGATCTACCTCATTATCCCTGCCTTTTAGAAGACTGAGCCTCCTTTCATAATACTCAATAGCCTTATAGTATTCCCCTTTGTCAAGAGAGATGTCCAACCTGAGGGATAGATTTAAAAGCCTCTTACTGAGTGTATCCAATTCAGTGTATATCTTATTCTCTCCTATAATAGCGTTATCAGGGCCAAGATCCCAGAAATGAAGGGGGCCGAATCCGAAAATCCTCCATCTCAATTTATACCCCCTCTCATCATCCTTATAGTGTTTTAAAAGCGCTTCAGCATTTTTTAAAAAAAATAGAGAATCTTCAACTTGACCCATTGCCTTATAACAATATGCGATCTCCTGCATGTATCTGGCTCTATCGATCTCAATTTTATATGCTTCTGAATGTTTTAGGATTTTATTATACCATTTTATTGCATCATCATATCTTCCCTCTGTTCTGCTAAAGAGAGCAAAAAATCTATATAGGGGAAATATCTGAATCCTGTATCTCCTGATCTTGCCCGAGGCAAGGGTTTCATAGATATAGAGAGTCCTGCGCATCTCCTCACGTGCCCTGGCAATCTGGTCTTCCTGCCAATAACAATACCCCAAGTGATAGTATAGGAGAGCCTCCTCAACCTTTGAGTTAAAACTCCCCTTGAACTTTTTCACAAGCTCATAATGATGAAGCGCTTTTGGGTAGTTTGTAAGTAAAAAATATGTATTGGCTATGTTTAGGTGCAGGTTCCCCTCCTTCTCAGGATACATAGCCTCATCGCAGGTATTCAAAGCCTTCTCATAGATTGAGATATTGCTCTCCCAGAGATATTCGGGAAAGAATTCGCTAAACATCTCACCATTCTTCCCCCCTGTCTTCTTCTCATCCATTACCCTTTGCAAATCCACAAATTGATATATCCATCCCTTCAGAATATATGGATCAATAAAGGTATCATCGATAAAGAGCGCCCATTCAATCTGATCTATTGCCTTACTGAAATTATCCATCATCCCATCTATATCGCTTTTCACAATGCCCCTTATCCCTGATATAAGCGAAAAACCTCCATCGTCATGCGACAACGCCATCTTTGTGTAAATGTATCCCAAACCATAGATGTGAGCCTTATCGAAATCCATTCTGGCTATCGGCAATCTTTTAAGATATTCCTTCTCTAATTCTCTCAGCCTGCTAACATCCTCCCCCTTCCATGAGGAATAGGCATCAATGTATAACACATGCGCTCTAGCCGCTTGCTCATTATATATATCCTCAAATCTCTTTATCAAATGAAGATATGTTAAAATCTCAACATACCTCTTATATAGCATCATCGCCTCGTAAAAATTGCCTGAGATCTCGGCTCTTTCACCACTCTCCTCATAGTATTCTATCAGTTTATTAACCACAGCAGTAATGCTCGACTGCTTCCACCGCAGTTGATACCATCTCGCTATCTGAAAATAATGCCTTTCTGCATCAATGAGTCCCTTCTCCCTCTCTGCAATACGTCCCAAAAGATAATTTGATTTGTAGAATAAAAGGTCAACCCTTCTGACAAGATCCAGGGACTCATGAAGATGTGACGCCGCACTCCTTAAATCACCCATCTCCATGTAGGTTTTCCCCAGGATAAATTCGATCAATGCGGGGAGATTTTTTTTATCCCCATATCTCTTTAGCATCCCCTGAGCAATAGAAATCCTCCTTCTCGGGTTTTTCTCTTTGTCAAAGATGAATATCAATCTGTTGATTGTCTCATTCTTTAGGTCAATATTAGATGACCCCAAGACTTTAAGCAATGAAGGAGAGATCTCCCTTTGAAGGGATTTGTAGGTTAAACTTCCCAATCTCAAATGTATATGCAGCGCTCTCTTATATTTGGGATATTCTTTATTGATCTTGCTATAAGTCCGAACTGCATCCTCTCTTCT
The DNA here is from genome assembly GCA_034190085.1 of Spirochaetota bacterium. Taxonomy (NCBI): domain Bacteria; kingdom Pseudomonadati; phylum Spirochaetota; species Spirochaetota bacterium. The sequence continues at coordinate 37,882 of JAXHTS010000074.1, read as the reverse complement.
TCCAAGTCTATAATACTCATCGCCAAGCTCCTCCATGAGATAGGGAATATAGCCTCCCCCCTTCTTGTCATTCCCAAGCCTCTCAATCGTGTTTAACAGTATCCCTTGGGCAGACTTTCCGGAAAGGATATTCTCAAGATATTGCGATGTGATATATCTGAAATCATTTTTGTTCCTTGATAATGACATTAAGAGGGATTTCAACCCCTCTGCCTTTTCAAGGTTACCCAATTCTTTATATTTTTTTGCCGCATCCAATAGAGCCTTTGAAACAAAGATAATCGAATCGACATCCTTTCTCCTTCCGAAGAAGTGATAAACCCTTTCAAGGCAGAAGAGATACCTTTCCATATCATCATACTCATCAAGATATCTACCCGCCAGATTGTATTGTCTGCTGGCGCTTCCACGATTTGGGATGATGCCATCTTTAGGAATAATATTGAGATTTATATTCTGTCCAACCTGATCGGAAAAGACTACCACCTCCTCATAATCCTTCTTATCAGGCAGATTAAAGAGATGGGACCATCTTGGAGCAAAGGAGGATGTTGAGTATAGGGTAAGGGGGTATTCCTCACCCAAACCTAGATTCTTATAATAGATGGTAGAGTTATCCTGTAGATCAATCTTGCCATCATTATTCGTATCCCTGTCGATAAGCGTATAGATTATTTCATCACTATTTCCCAGAAATGATGGGTATAGTTCAATCCATCCGGTATCAGTTACCCTTCTCTCCTTTCCTGTGGCAAGATCCTTAATATATACATCCCCATTGCTTTTCTTGTTCCTATAAGAAATATAGATAATAGACCTGCCATCCTCAGAAAAGCGCGGGTACATGCCTCCTTTTTTGGTAATCTGTATCAGATTCTTCCCCTTTCGATGTATCAGCCAAATGTTTTCCAATCCATCCCTTACTGAGGAGAAAGCAATACTATTGCTGTCCGGCGACCATGTCGGAGAAGCGTCTTTAATTATCTTAATGGTCTTTGATGCTGGGTCCTGAAACTGGGTTATATTATTTACGAATGGATCAAGGGATGGCACTTCTGTTTTAGTTTTCTTGGCATCCTCAATAATCCTTTTTGGTTTAACCTTTACAACATATATATCACCCTCAGGATCCTCCCTCTGAGAAATGAAGGCAAGATATTTCCCATTGGGAGAGATAGCAGGGGATATGTCCTTTGACGCATGACTCGTAATTCTCACCGTGGTTATATCTGTCAGGGATCTCAGATATATATCATAATTCCCTCTTTCCCTGTCTGAGGAATAGAAAAAATATGATCCATCCCTTGTAAAGACTCCATCTATCTCTATTGACTGCCCAATAGTAACAGGTACAATCTTTCCAACAAACTTGTATTCCTTTTTGAGTATCTTGTAATAATTGAATAGAATATCATGCTTCATCTTCTCATCACAAGCAATGGTGATAGGTATAATCAGAAGCAACAGAAACTTAAATATGCTTTTTATCTTCATCTCTTTCTAATCCATTTCCCAGAATTGTTCTGGATAAGATCATTCTTTTTTGCAAGCGCTCTTTGCTCCTCTGCAAAAATTCTGCCAAAGGCCTCTATCTCTTTCTCGCTTGGCTCTTTTATTCCTGACCTTTTTAGGGTTCTCGCAAAGATGATTTTCCTAGCCCTGTTCTCCTCATTAATAACCCTTGTAAGAATAGTCTTTAAATTCCTGTCTCCATCATATTTAGGATTTCGCATATATTTGACGAAGCCATTATTCTTCTCTCCAATTGCACCCTCGCCTTTATATCCCCTGATCTTGTCCTCATGAAATTCCCTTATCTTCAGCGCCAGTAATATCTGCCTATCACCCCCGGCGATGTAAGTACCCTTTGATTTTTGAATATTGGTTTTTACTGATGAGATTACCCATGCATCCTTCTCGAGTTCTCTATATTCACCTACAATCTGACGTTCAACCACTGTCTTTTCCCCAGTAAGATGAATATCCGGGGGGGATATTAGACAGCAGCTCGGAATATCCCTTAGTATAGGGATATTAGAGGAACACCCTGAGAATATGAATGAAGAAAGGAAAAACGAAACGATATATATTCTTAAAGAATTCATTATTTATCTCCCTTTGAAACGCTTCTCAAATATTCCTGAATAGGCATTCTGTCATATTTAACACGATTATTCTCAATGCCGAAGAGAAATCCTATCGCCTTTCTCGAAAAAGTTACAGTTGGATACATCAGACCCTTATCAAGATTGAAATTAAATCCCTCAACATCCATTGAGTTATCCACGACAAATTGAGCCATGCCAAGTTTGGATTTGCCCTTCTCAGTATTAAGCCCCTTGAGAAGACGGTTTGCAAACTTTTCTCCAATCTTATAGATATTGATGTAACCCTTCATGTTAAGCTCCTTGCTGAAATCAACACCCCTGCCCACAAAATTCGCATTTAGCGATAGCTCCGCATCTCGCTTTTTATGGTGAGGATCGGGATCGTCCAGCTTTCCAATATCCACATTGGGCACATCCAGGATCAATCTATACTCCATATTCTCAAGCTTCATATCTGCAAGATTGAAGAGAATATCCCTCCCATACAGGGATCCATCGAGAACATATGCCTTTAGCTTTACAATCTCAAAGGTGTTATTCCTGAAAAACATGGTTGCAGCAAAGTCTTTGAGATATTCAAAAGACATCTCCCTTGCCGGATGTTTAGCCTTGATCGATTTAATGGTAAAATTTTCTCTCTCCTTGAAATTTTCGTTATCAATTATCTGACTCTTATCAAGGAGTATTCTGGACACACCCTTGTTCTCTGGGGTAAAATAGTATTCAAAGGGGAAGTTGAAATTCAGATCCTCCACCGATATCATCTCCTCTTCATTCTTTACAAACAAATTGTCTATCTGCAATGAACCCTTAGCCCTGCCAGTCATCAAATCCCCACTCATATGGGCTGCAAGCTGAATGAGCCCTGATGTCTCCCATGGTCCGTATACAGGCTTCATTTTAGGGGAATCGATCTTCACCTGAAGATTAAGGTCGGAATCTGAAAAAGGGGATCTTCCAATATCTGCAGCGCCATTTGCACTAATGCTTAGCCCCCTGGACTTGCTTGCTATGTTAAACCGATTCAACACAATTTTTTTCTCCTTGTCATCCTGAATAATATCCACGCTAATCCTTAAATCATTAATGTCAAAATCTGGTATTTTTATAAGCATATCCATATCCGCTTCAGTTGTGCCGCTTTTCATAGATAAATTAACATTCATATTCATGTCCACAGGCTTATTCAAGGGAACAGAATCAAGTGAGGTCTTAATATTACCTGGAAGCATGCCAAGAAGGGGCTCTTTTAGGAAAGTAAACCTTGATAAGCTTATTCTTCCTGAGATACCGCGCTTTAGGTTTATATCTCCTTCAAGGGCAACATGGAGCGCATTCCTCTCATCTACCGGATTATAAAATCTGAGATCAAACTTATTTATCGAGACCTCTTTAAAGTTATTGTATGATGATATATTCAAACCCATCGCTAGTCCGTTATCACCTCCTTTATTCCTCTCCAAGGAATAAAGGAGGTGTGGCATTCGTAATCCCACGGCTATCTCCATATCATTCATCCTTTTATGTAGAGATATGGGAATTACAAGCTGTGGAATCGTCGCCTCCATGGATAGATTTTTATACCATATCCTCCTAAGATTTACATTGCCATCAATATCCAGATTTGAGGGATTACCACTAATAGTAAATGGAAAAATTGAAATATCGCCATTGAATCGTGTAATTCTGTCTCCGGTGATACTCCGATAATAGGGATATAAATCGTCGAGATGGATTATGCTCTCGGTCATCCTTATATCAATCTCTTGATTTTTTGTTATATCCCTGATTACGCCTTCAAGATTGAACCACTTCTTATCATGGAATGAAATATTAAGATGATTTAATCTTAGATAATCCCTTACCGGATGGTAAAAGATGTCATAGGAAATTAAAAGATTAAGCGGCGTTAGAAGGATCTTCTTATATCGAACAGGGGCTCTATTTACACCGCATACAAAAAGGCTTGAAAATGTTGGCTCTTTCTCTTCCCCTCTGCCAAAGATCAATTTCCATGTTAAAATAAGCGGATGATTCAGCTTAGCATCGTTTGAATAAAAGGACACATCCATTTCACCCTTTGGATTTAATTGTAGGCTCATTCTGTTTATTAGCGAAACAACATCCAAGGACATCGGGATTCGCTTAAATGGAGGCAACCATAAATCCACATCAAGGGTCAATCCCTCAATGGACGAATGGAGCCCCTCCCCCTTAACATATAGCCTGAGATCTTTCAGTATAAATTTAAATAGAAATTCAATTGATATTGGCAGATTGATCTCATCCAAAGGAGCGCCCTTATCATGAAGTTTTTCAATTTTTTCTTCTTCCTCTTTTTCAGGTTTTTCCTCCCCTGGTTTCATCAGACGGGCAGGGTTCCAAATACCATTTTTCTCTGTTAAATATATCCTTGGTTTATATATGCCAATCTCATCAAACCGGATATCCCCAATGAGCATTGAGAAGAATCCATATCTTAAGACAAGACTTTCAATCTCCAAAAACTTCGTATGACTGAATTCTTCCCCGTTTCTGATTAAAATATTTTCGATCAGGAAACCACCATAAGGGCTGAATTCCCTAACCTTTAATGATATGTCGCCATATGAATGTTTGTTGAAATTTGACACTATTAGACCTTCTACCCTTTTGGGTGAAAGGTAAAACTTTAAGGCAAGAAGAATTATGATTATCAGTATGATTATTGTTGCCGGTATCCATAAAAGCACAATCCTTAATATCCTAAAAAATATTCTAAGTGACAACGCCTTCACATCTACATTTATACTCACTTTTTTATTCCTCAGCAAATCCATATCTCCAACCTATTCATGCTTGGTCTTATCCTCTCCACTACTCCCTTACATCGAATTAGGTTGGAAACTTAATTGCTCACACCAGAAATAAAGAAGACTCCAATAGCCCCTTAAGTGTGATAATAGGAGATACTAATTGATCGTTTTTTTGTTGACAAATCTTTTTTTATTATACAATTCATGTACAAAAAAGAATAATTAAATATAAAGGGAGGCTCTGGATGAAGTGGTTAATCCAAATTATTCACTTTATATTACTTGCTCTTTTACTATCAGTAGCCTCTTGCACCAAACAAGATGGAGGGGGAAAAATGAAAAAGTATCCAAATGTTAAGGTTGGAGTCGTTTTATCTGGTTGTGGAGTTTTTGACGGTAGTGAAATCCATGAGGCCACCATTACTCTGCTCGCACTTGATAGAGCACAAGCTCAAATTATTAACATGGCTCCTGATGCTGATCAAAAAGATGTTATTAATCATATGAACAACGAGTCTGTCTCAGGGGAAAAGAGAAGAATTCTACTTGAGTCTTCAAGGATAGCCCGTGGTGATATTAAGGATATTAAGGATATAAAGGCAGGCGATATAGATGCATTGATCTTTCCGGGCGGATTCGGAGCAGCAAAGAATCTATGCACATTTGCCTTAGAGGGAAAGGACTGTAAGGTTAATCCAGATGTCGAACGTCTCATCACAGAGATGCATAAGGCCAAAAAACCTCTAGCCTTTTTGTGCATCGCCCCTGTCCTTGCCGCGAAGGTGTTGGGCAAACATAATCCACAGATTACAATCGGCAATGATCAAGCAACAGCCGGGGCAATCGAGGAGATGGGAGCAAAACATATTGTATGCGCAGTGGATGATATTGCGGTCGATGAATCTAATAAGATTGTTACCACACCTGCCTACATGCTGGGGCCATCAATTGCCCATGTTGCTAAAGGAATTGAAAAATGCGTGGAGAAGGTTTTGAAGATGACAAAATAAATGATCAACCAGCAATAAGTTATAATCTTCATGGGAGAACTAATGTTTATGGTTCTCCCATGAAGCAACATCAATTGATCTCTTCTCTCATCATAAGTGTATAAAATATCCCGACACCCAGCAGCATAATAATAGCTCCTGAATAAAATACAACATGAAGACCGAATAAATCCATCATGATGCCGGCAAACAGAGAGCCGGAAAACATCCCTATCGTATGCCCCAGAGTCAAGAGTGCCATTATCGAACCCATTGAACCCATCTGATTCCCTTTTACCACACTGATTGCCATTAGCGCAGGCATGGCAATGCCTCCCCCAAGACCATAGGCGATATTGGAGAACAACATGTCCCAAAATCCATTGGCAAATTCAAGTGAAAAGATAGCTACTGCTGTAAGCAAACCGCCGATTATTATCAGATTCCTTTTATCAACCCTGTCTGCTAAATAGCCCATGGGGGTCTGCAATAATCCGCTAATAAGAACCCCTATCATTACAAGAACCCCAATTAAAAAACTGGAAAGCGCGAATTCGCCATCAGCCAAAACAGGTAGGAATGACCATACAATACCGATACAGGTTGTGTAACACATCCTGAAGATAAACAGACTTGTAATTAACTTATCCTTTAATAGATTGCGGTATGTTTGCGGTTTCCCGCGTCGAAGTGAATGCTTCTCGGATGATCTGGATGGAAGCATTGAAATGCATAATATGAGGGCAATTAATGCAAAAATACCCATAAAACCGAATGTAACCTGAATATTAAACCTGTCTTTTATTATTCCGCCTGCTAAGGGGCCAAGGCTAAGTCCGCCATATAACGATATGTTGAATAGGCCCATTGCAAAGCCCTCCCTGCCGGGCGGGGTTATCTCCCCTATATACGCATGTGTAACTGGCAGGACCATGGCTGACCCGATTCCCTGTATAAAACGAATAATTATTAACGAGTTTATATCCTCAGAGAAGAAGAAGGCGATGGATACCAATGCATAGATTAAGAGACCGCTCATAATAAATGGCTTGCGACCCTTGATATCTGATAATCTTCCGAAATATGGCAAGAAAAAGGCCCTAGAAAGGGAAAATGCCCCGAAGATAAGGGCTATATAGACTCCGCTGGCTCCAAGATCGTGAGCATATACTGGCAGAAAGGGCACCACTATACCAACGCCTAAAATAGCTGAAAAAATGGAGAAGAATAGAACGCTAAAAATTTTTTTGTCCATACAGCACCTTTTATTATGAGTAAATCGTTAGGTAAGAGACCTATAAAAATAAAGAGAATGTCAAGGCAAAATAATAAAAGAAGTAAAAATGTAATGTTTTTGATGAGATATAAATTGAATAATATCATCATAAGACAATTATTTATACATACAGAAAGAGAAAGATGCTACTCCGATAATGATACAAAAAATTATTGATCCCCTTGATTGACAAATTCATATTCTGGATGTAGGTTTATACAACTTGACACAATTTCATCATCTCTTATATTATTGATTCATTAAACATATTCTGGATAATAAATAATATTGTAAAAAATCAATTCATCTCATTTTGGTAATGTATTCTGAAGCATATACAGAGACATAGTTAATGACTAATCTATGAAAAACCTTCTCTGTCTCCTGCATACAGCGGATACATCCAAGACAGGTGATTTATTCTTTGCTGCAATCCTAAAGGCGAAGTCAGGCTTTTCAATATTAAACGCCATTTCGTATATTACAACAGATTTGTAACATCATAATAAATCAGATGGGATATTGTTATGATGCATTCATTTCATCGATTACATTATGGACTAAATTCTTGATTTAGTTGTATCGCAATCCGATATCTTTCAACAAAAGGAAATCAAAACGCATATGCATGATTTATTAAAGGACAGCACTGCTCTATTTGAACACATATTACGCATTAATTACACAAGTAATCGATTCGAAGAGATATTTACCAATAAGCCATCGGATTTGAAGAACTCAACCGCAGTTTTGTTACTCTTAGGATTACGAAAGGAAATGGAAAGGCCATGTTTAATATTAAATAAGAGATCCCGAAGTGTTAGACAAGCTGGCGACCTCTGTTGTCCTGGGGGAAGCTTGTCTCATCGTTTGGATTCTTATATAGCAAGCATATTGCCTTGGCCAGGATTTCCCCTAGCCCGTTGGCCTTACTGGTCACGGTGTCACAGTAGTTATCCACAAGAAGCGAAACAGATGTCACTTCTCTTTGCTACCTGCCTTAGAGAATGTTTTGAAGAGATGCGTTTGAATCCATTCGGTGTGAGGTTTCTTGGGCCACTGCCATCACAGGACCTCTATATGGCTCGCAGGGTAATGTATCCAATGATAGGCTGGATTTCATGTCAAAAAAGATTTTTCCCAAACTGGGAGGTAGAGAGGGTAATCTATGTACCATTGGAAGATCTATTAAATCCAGATTATTATGCGAGAATGAGATTGGATATTGATCCAAAACTTGTAAGTGAGATGACTATGCTTTCTGAAGATTATCCTTGCTTTGTGCATATAGACCAAAATGAGACAGAGATTCTTTGGGGAGCCACCTATAGGGTTGTGACAATATTTTTAGAGTTAGCATTCAATTTCCAACCACCTGATTTACTATCACTTCCATTAGTTCATAAAAAATTAGACAAGGGATACTTTGCCGGATTATTATAAATATTCCGTAATAGCGACCTAGCACAAAATCAATATTATGAAAATCATATAGGTTACCTTCCTTACCCAACCTCATGTTGTATTGACTTTCATAAACTATCAAATGCTTCTGTTAACCTGTTCGGGTGATGTTGTCACTCTGGTATGTAAAACCTTCAAATCATTTTCCATAGACATCAAACCAGATATACAAATTTTAATATCATCGGCAATAAGCATAGTGAGGCAAATCCATCAATCAGAATTAATTAGTTTATTATAAATAAAAGGATTTATTATACATTAATTTGCCGGGGATTACTTTTTTTTATATTTTATAATGGTGCACATGACTGTTGGTATTAAAACATAAGGATGGTAATTTATGAAGAGTAAAAAATTAATACTAGTAGGTATGACAATCATATTTTTAACCTTTGTTATTATGATGCAGAATAAGGATGTTAAAGCTGAAATGGTATCCCCTTTAAAGCAGGATGAAGTATTATCTGAATCAATCAATGAAAACAATTTGGATAATCCAAATGAGATTACGCTTTTTCAGGTAGGAATAAGCAGTGGATATTATAAGGCATTGGGCGATGTTGGGAATATTATGAAACCAGGGATATCCCTAAAGGGATTTGCCCAGTATCATGGTATTTATTGGGATTCAATTGGAGTAGAATTTGAACTAGGATATGCTGAAATTGAGGATAAGGATTATGATGGCCAAATACGATTTATATGGGGCATCCCCTCAATTACTTATTGTATTCCCTATATCCCGATCCTGACCGTTGAATTAAAGGTGGGGGTTGGATTAACGCATGTTAAATCAAGACAAGTTTTTTCAAATGTTGATTATGGAAAATCATCCTTGGATTTAACCCCAACCCTTGGGATTGCCTTTATGAAGAGCATTTATAAAAGATATATCAGTGGTGTTGAAGTAAAGCATTACTACTATTTAGAGAGCAAGAGCGCTAAAGCCCTGGATGCCTCAATATTTGTTGGAATGAGGTTATAAAATTCCATTAAGAGAGCAACTTGAATTAATATTTAACAACAAAATTATATTAAAAAAAGATAATAATTAAGGAGAGTAAATAATGAACGGATTTCAAAAAAGTATATTAAACATTATCCTTATCATATTATCCCTTGTTCTTGTGCATTGTAACGGTGATGTGTTCAATAGCTATATTGATGAGAGGGATAAATATAAAAGAATTAATTCGGATATCATTCAACCAACTGTGGAGATAACATCATCTGTATCTCGTAGCCCCATTAATTTATCCCCCTTTATTGTGACAATTGTTTTTAGCGAGGCTGTCATAGGATTTGAAGCAGATGATATTAAAGTTGATAATGGCGCAACTGATAATTTCACTTCAATTTCACCAAGCCAATACACACTAGAGATAACGCCTGAAAGCGATGGTCCTGTGACAATTGATGTAGATGAGTCTGTTGCACATGACCTGATGGGCAATGGCAATAAGGCCGGTGAACGGTATGTGATAATATATGACGGCACAAGACCAACAGCAACAATAGGATCAGTAGAATCAGGGCCAATTAACAGCTCATTTATAATAGCTGTTAGTTTTAGCGAAGGCGTTTATGGCTTTGAACTGAATGATATAGTAGTTGATAATGGCGTGGTTGATAATTTAATATCCTTATCCGAAAGTCAGTACACAGCGGAGATAACGCCGGCGGGTGAGGGATCTGTTATGGTTAGCGTTGCTGCAGCCGTGGCTCATGATTTAGCTGGAAATGGCAATGAGAAAGCCAAGGACTCATCTGAAGGTGATGACTCAGAATCGCCCTTCATAATCATATATGACAGCATACCGCCGACGGTAGCAATTTCCACATCTCAATCAGATCCAACTAACAGCTCATTCCCTGTAACAATCGACTTTAGTGAGGATGTATTAGGATTTGAAATTAATGACTTTGTCATTGGCAATGGAACTGCAAGTAATCTTACTGTGTTTTCTGAAAGACAGTTTACAGCTATGATAACACCAATTGTAGATGGAGCTGTCACAATTGATCTGCCGGCAGGCAAGGCGCAAGATGATGCCGGAAATCTGAACATAGCCTCAAATCAGTTTGCGATCACATATAACAGCACAATGCCGACAGTGACAATATCATCACCTGAGTTAAATCCAACCAACACATCGCCATTTACGATAATGATTGAGTTTACTGAAGATGTCAGTGATTTTGACATTAGCGATATTGTAGTTGGCAATGGCATATCCAATAATTTTAATTCTTTATCTCAGAGTCAATACTCAGCAGATATTACTCCAAGTAGTGATGGCGTTGTGACAGTTGACGTGGCTTCAGGCGCAGCGCATGATATTGCGGGAAATCCAAATGCTGAAGCATTACAGTTCAGCATCAATTATGATGCAACATCGCCAATAGTAGACGCAGGGGTTGATCAAACGACTAACACTGCGTCGAACCAGGATGCGAGCACAGACGGAACAGGAAGTGGTATAGCGGGTTTTACTTGGTCAAAGGAGAGCGGGCTAGGGAATATTATTTTTAGCGATGCTAATGCAGAGGATACAATGATTAACGCAGATGCGGATGGTGATTATGTCATTAGATTAACTGCGATGGATGCAGCCGGAAACAGCGCATATGATGACATCAACTTCACATGGGACACCGCTGATCCTGCGGTTGATGCTGGAGTTGATCAGATTACAAACGCACCGATGATGCAGAATGCGAGTACAGACGGAACCGGAAGCGGTATAGCGAGTTTTGCATGGACGAAGGAGAATGGTCCGGGAAATATTGTCTTTGGGGATCCTGCTATGGAAGATACGATAATTAGCGCAGATATGGATGGAGATTATACGATCAGATTAACTGTGATGGATGCAGCCGGAAACAGCGCATATGATGACATCAATTTCACGTGGGATGCAACAGCTCCAAGCATAGCAGCCATTACCTCCACAACATTGAATGGAGCCTATGGAATAGGACAAAATATCAATATAACTGTTACCATGAACGAGATTGTGACATTAACAGATGGTGTGATGAATATCCTTCTTGATACATCAGATATGATTTCAATTACTTCCAGCGGTTTTCCAACTGACACCTTTACAGGGATTTATTCTGTCGGATTAGGCGATGAGAGCAGTGATCTGGATTCAATAGCAATCGCACTTGATGCCACAGCCGTGCTTAGGGATGATGCCGGCAATGACGCCAATCTCTCCCTTTCTGGGAAGGAAACGATCGCGAATGGAAGTGATTTGATTATTGATGGAGTTTTACCTTTCGTCACTGAGTCCTTAACAATGGATACTGATAATAATGGAAAGATAGATTATTACAAACTCACATTTTCAGAAACGATAATAGACAGCTCCTTCCCTGGTTATATAGCAAACAACGCAGGTGACAATCAATCTGATTGGTTTATCCTTGGACATGACAATGTGATACTCTCTCATGGCACCTCAGCACCTGAAAGCGATATAGCGAACGACAATGTTTTATATATCAAATTCGATGAATTAGAGGGTTCAGATATATATGATACTGGCGACAAACCGGATATAAGCAGCAGCAGCTCACCCCAGCTCATTGATGCAGTTGGCAATGAGATTGCACAAATAAACACAATTGACATAGCTGAGTCTGATGGCGCCTCACCGATTATCACTTCAGCAAGCGGGGTGACAGGCACCGATGTTTTATCGATCAATTTCAGCGAGCCTGTAGATGCTGATGGCAGCGCTGGAGGGATTTGCGATGAGACTTTTGAAACATTGGACTTTCTCTATGATAACAACAGTGGTGACGATGCAAGCTTTATCTGCGGAATTCTCGATTCCAATGGATGCGATAGTATAATCTCAGTTATCTTAGACACAAATTTGACAAATAATGATATATATGTTGACCGAATCTCTGCTGCTGTAGATTCAATATATGATATCGAGGATAATCCAGTAGCCTCTTACAATCAAGTAGAATTATCAGGGGCAATTTCTCCTTATGTCCTCAGTGTTTTTGCTACCGGTGACACGAAGTTGCGAATAATTTATTCCGAGCCAGTAAACACAACTCAAGCTTTAGAGGTCGGGAATTACACCCTAAGCGAGGAGAATGATCCCTTTGGATGCGCGGATATCAATCTCATTGATGTTACCCAAAAGGATGCAGATGGCGCTGTGTATGAATTGACGACCGATGCTCCACAATGCCCTGAGGTGACCTACAAATTGGAGGTTGATGAGGATATCATGGATCAGGATGATGGGGTGCTCATAATAAATCCCAAGTTTGGAACATTTCTTGGCAATGAGCAGCTCAAGATGGTAGCTGGCACCTGTCTCACATTGAAGTCAATGGCTGTAATATTTAACAAGCCTGTAATGAGCGGATTCGGTGCGGACAGTGGTGAAAATATTGCAAACTATAAATTTAAGGGTCCTAATGATTTAGGCGATATCGACACCGCTGTGAGGGGTGGCATCGGCAAAGAGAATGAAGTGACTATCTCAAACATAAATGGAGAGGATCAGAATGGAGTGAGTTATCTTGTTATTGGAGCAAACGGGATAGATGGAGATGGTTTTGATAATGGCTCTAATGTTATTACAACCACTGGCATCTCCCCAACTGAGACCTTGCAATCAGCTCCTAATGATAGGGTCTTCTGGACTGGATGCGGGGACTCTGTCGATTCCTTTGACGAAGGGCCAATCTCATGCGATCCCTTAGGCGATGGCAGCGATTTCGGATATGTGACCTCCTATGAAGACAAGGTATACATCGGCCCAAATAAGAATGGGAATGGGGCTGTCAGATTTGAGCCTGACGGCACAAATCCTGTAAATATTTCCTTCGAATTTTCTCAGGATACCGATGGATCGGATGTTCACAGCAATGACAGCAGCGTTAGTGGCTCTGCCCCTCCTTATGTTACCATAGGCCATTCAGGTTGCATTGAAAACAGCTCTGATAAAACCGATGGCTGCGGCCCGGACAATGAGGACGGCAGGGGCGTATTCATTTCCACAGTTATGGACTCCTCAGAGATAATGTTATTCGGCGGCGCAAGGACGCCTGAAAGATATGGAGAAAATCCCTATTTTGATTATTATTACTATACAATGGACACTGACACTAATCTGAATTTTAGTTATGTCGATTTAGGGGATATAACCGGTACTGTTACAGCAGGGCTTCAAAGCGCGGTAATAATGGATTCGAGAACATATATAGGTTTGGCAAAGCGCAATGATACAGGCACAACAAATGCCCCTGATTTTGGACGGGTTAGCTTTAATTCAGATGACGCAACATATTGTGCAACACCAGACAATTGTGATGCAACTAATGGTGATAAGGGTGAAAGAATTTTTATCAATGGAATGGATTTTTTCGGAGGCAACATAGATCTTATGCATGCTAACTATGGTTATTATATCGGTGTTGACTCTATGTTCATTTTTAATGACCATATCTATTTAGCCAATGGCGGACATAATTTTACTAATCGCGATGGCGGTATTATACGGTCCAATAGCAGCAATCCGATGCCATGCACATATATTGACAATGGATATGCAGACTGCCCATCTGATTGGGTAGAGATCACGCCAAGGGAGAGACTGGAGGTAACCTTTGATCCCAACACCGAGCTTTATATGTCTAACAGCGATGACAAGATCTATATCTATGATATAAACGATAATGCCATTGAGAATCCATTTAGAAGCGGCACGCAATATTGGTTTGCTCAGGATGATCTGGCAGGGGAAACGATTACAGTACCAGGTAATGTTGTCAAGATACGTTTGGATGATAATGGGGGTATCTTTGCTACACGAGCTTGGGGCTATGCAGTAACCCAAGTAAAAGCAATTACATCAACAGGCTTTGAGATAGATAGTTCACCAGGATTAGAATCACCGCACGATTATCCAAAGAATTATAACACTACCCTCTCTTATACCTTTAATTATACAAGCGTATTGCCTGTATGGAATAATGGCAATTCAAGGTTTTCTGTTGAATTGCCAAAGATTTACGATCTAATAGCGGGAGATCGCGCCTTTGCTCAATGGGCTGAATACAATGGCAGGCTCTATGTTACCAGAACAACATGCACAACATCTGGTACAGATACAAGAGATGAAGATGTGCATATCATTCCCGGGTGTAATGATGGAACCGATGATAACAGGGAAGCTCAGTTATGGAAATGCGACCCTACGGCTGGAGGAGATGTATATCCTGAAAACGAAACATGCGAATCTGACGATTGGGAATTGATTGACGGTTTAAGCAGCATAATGGATGGCATTACAAACCTCGGTGATAATGAAAACCGCACATTGTCAATGGTTGTTGCAAATGGCAGCTATCTCTACATCGGGTATGATAATCCGATTGATGGCATACAAGTTTATCGTACCAATGTGGCCAACCCCACAACTGAGGATGATTTTGAACGAGTAGGCACAAACGGCCTTGGCAATCCGGCTGATATGAAAAATATATTCTCGGCAATTTCCATCCAACAGGGCGCTGATTACTTTATCTATATCTGCGCTGGCAAAAGCGGGACTCCGGTGGCTGTTTATCGTCAAAAGAACAATTAGTCGGAAAGCGGCAAGAATTTGATATTAATCCCTTCAATCTATTTTATCATTATGCGAGAGGGTAAAACCTCTCGCATATCTTTGTCATCTTCAATTTATTTTTTTTTTCCATATGGCAACCGTCAGCATTTCCTGTTCTCTGCTAAGCGGATTAGGGCGAATTATTAGTTACCCTTATTATCCTGTTTAGGTAATATCTCATCCCTGTTACTTTGAATATTCCTGTATATATTGCGAATAATATTCTCTGCAAAGGTAAGATGAGGAAGATCATTGATCAAAAAGATCATCCACCTATATTGGCATATTGCCTGTGTTCCTGAATTCTCTTCCCAATAAAAGGCCTTTTCAGGGCTGCCTATCATAATAGTAAAGGGTTGTGGTTTTTTAGATCTATTTTTTAACAGATCGATCCAACCTAATAATTTACTCTTAGCCGCGTCCTCTGAATCGAATTTTCCAATATATACTTGCGCAGCATTCCTCCCAAGCTGATAAGTGGCGCCATAGGCATTTTCAAAATCAATGCCATAAATAATGCGGGATTTAGTATAGAATATTGAGTTTTTATAGCGGTTCTCCAAGGGCAAAAGATTGTGATGATAAGCGCGATTGCTTATTTTTGAGTTATGCGATATCTTGATCCGTTCCAGCAATTCTTCTCCGTAGTTCCTGTAAAAAGATGAATAGGTAGTGGGGTTTGTGGAAGAATAAAACCAGAATGCATAAATTCCCTTCCATCCTGCAACAAAAGGCGCTTTATAAGATATTTCACCATCATTGTACTCCCATCGCTCCCGAGGAATTGCTGTTAATCCAGAATAGACCCCATAGCCTTCATCAGCATTTGCATATTTTGCAACACCAAAGTAGATTATAATACCACTATAATTGTAGATCCCGCCGCTTATTTGAGAAGGACTAAATTCTGTTAGCAATTTGTTTAAGATTTTATTTTTATTGAATAACTCACGACTCATGTTCCCCTTTATTCTTTTTTGCAGAATCGCCTCCTTCTTTTCTCCAAGAGAATTCGGAATGAAATCTTCCAGATCAGCAGAACATCCGATTCCGATAATTAGGATTAAAGAAGCAATGAAGGCTTGTCTTAGCTGAATATAATTGAACCTAATATATTTCAATTTTGAATTCATAATTTATGATTAGTTGAAGTTTCTTTATCAGGATAAATTGTCTTATAAAAACACCGCCTCTGGTGGTGATTTTTGGATGGTTACATATATCTTGCCATAAAGATATGTTAATTAGTTCATTTTCTTTTAACCGGAGCTTTCCACATATCATGAAGATTGCATTTAGCAACAATCCAATAATCAGCTCTATCTGGGTCGGGTAATGTAAATGTGGCTTTTGCTCTTGATAAAGAGAATGGAATTTTTTTCGAAGCGATCTGTTTTTCCCCCTGCATAAGAGCGATCACCTCAATAAAATGACGGGGATTTTTCCTGGGAAGAAATGGAATGCAAACCTCAATAGTATTTTTATCATTGTTATTAAATGTAATAATTGGAGTATGGGAATCAGCTTGTGACTCCCACCGGCCCTCATTCCCGGAAGTATAATATTTGGGCTCCTTTGAGAGGTTGTTGGATATATCTCCTTCATCAACACCCTCGTTGTTGCTCATCTCGCCACATTGTGGAAGAAAAAGAATCAATAAAACATACATGAAGGATATAATATATTTTCTCTTTCTCATTATGTTAAATATTGTATAGTTCTCTCGGGAATTGTCAATATTAATATTTTTCTATTATTTTGATATATTGAAGGAACTTTTATCATAAAGCCCTCATGAAACCAAGGATTTTATAATAAAAGGTTATGTCCCTCTTAACCCTTAAAAGTGTCATAATCCTCGCCAGTTGCATAGATTACAGCACCACCCTGTAAATTCTGAAGATGTTACTACTTTTCTTTCTATAAAACAGAAAAAAAAGTTGAAATTAATGTTCATTATCTAAAAATTGTAATTCTTGTTAGAAGGTAGGATGATACATATCGACTTATAGTATTATAATCCTGAATCACCTATAGGCTTCTAATTAAATTATTAATGAATAAAGGGAGGTATAAAGTAATGGGTATATTGGATGGCAAGGTGGCAATAGTTACTGGTGCTGGTCGTGGTATTGGCCGTGGTATAGCTTTGCTCGCAGCCAAAGAAGGAGCAAAGGTAATAGTTAATGACTTTGGCGGACATTTTGATGGATCAGGTGGAGCAAAGAGTCCTGCGGATGAGGTAGTAGATGAGATAAAGAAGAATGGCGGAGAAGCAGCGCCAAATTATGAGAGTGTGTCAGATTTTGAAGGGGCTAAGCGCATTATTCAGACTGCAGTGGATAATTACGGTCAATTGAATATTTTGATTAATAATGCAGGCATCTTAAGGGATAGGATGGTGTTTAAGATGTCAGAAGAGGAGTTTGATGCAGTATTTGCTGTGCATGCCAAAGGAACATGGAACTGTATGAGACATGCCAGCGCCTATTGGAGGGATCAGCATAAGGCAGGCAATATCCTTAATCCGAGAATAGTGAGTATGACATCAGATGCCGGCTTATTGGGAAATCCTGGACAAACCAACTATGGTGGAGCAAAGGCAGCAATAGCGGCAATGGCTGTTATATGTGCTGGGGAACTGTCAAGATATGGTGTTACAAGCAACGCGATCGCTCCTATGGCAAGGACAAGATTAACTGTTGATGCTACACCACAAACCGCGGAAATGTTGGGGAAGCCGGTTCCAGAAGGAGAGTTTGACTTTCAGCATCCAGACAACGTTGCTCCAATGGCAATTTATTTGGCTAGCGATGATGCTAAAGATGTAACGGGACGTGTATTTAGGGTAGGTGGAGATAAGGTATGGTTATTTCAGGGATGGCATACAGTTGGCAGCATCTCGAAGGGAAAAGCTAGATGGGAGCCAAAGGAGCTTGGCCCTAAGGTTGGAGAAATGGTCAAAAAAGCCCCGCCGCCAGAGGACTTAACTTCTGTGTTTTCTGAAATTTTAGGTTAAATATGATCGACTTATATTCGGAAATCTTGGGAGGCTCTATTAACAAAAATATATGAAATCAGGAGAAGGGGGGCCTTATATCAATAGCACAAGGGCTGATGCCTCCTTAATCACAAAACAATTTGTTACAATAATATTTTTTATTAGTTATAATCTAATCAGTATTATTCAGCAGTTGTATTATACTAAAATAATCCAACTGCTGAACACAACGATATGCTAATGGATTATTAAGGGTGAAGTTAATAGTCCCGCTAAGGCTAAGTTTGGATTTCAACCGTTGAAGTTGGTAGATATCCAGCTTAGTCTTTTTTATTCTGTCATTTTGAGGATGAAGATTACATCTTAAGGTAGATGGCAATAATTAGTATTGAGTCCGTTAAATATTATGAACACTGAATAACAACAGAATCACTCTGTTTGTATTTGAATTTATTTTGGAGTTATAAACTACAAGAGTTTTAGAGAAATTGAGTGGCTTGTTGCCATTAATAATATTAAACATCAATCTATAAGGGTTCTCAAAGAAATTATAGTTATTGATGTAATGACTTGTTGAATTATATAAGGAGAGATGAAATGGTTCATATTGCTGGCAAAAGAATCCTAATAACAGGAGCTGGTAGTGGTTTGGGAAGAGCAATGGCAATCGAATTCGCAAAGGAGGGATGTAGAATTGCTGTAGCTGACATAAATCAGGATAGGGCAAAAAAGACAGTGGAGCTTGTCAACAAGAAGGGGGGAGAAGGTTTTGAAATAATCTGTGATGTAAAAAGAGCCACAGGGTTTGACAGAATTGCGAAAATTCTCAAAAAAGAATGGGGTGGCATTGATATCTTAGTTAATAATGCAGCCGTAGCTGCCGCCGGTTATATGGAGAAAATTGGAGTAAAAGATTGGGATTGGATTATAAACGAAAACCTCAAGAGTGTAATATATGGATGTAGAACCTTTATTCCAGTGCTTGCAGAACAGGGGGAAGGTTATATTGTTAATATCGCATCAAGTGCAGGCATTGTTTCATTACCTGAGATGAGCAGTTATAATGTTTGCAAGGCGGGTGTCATCTCCCTGTCTGAGACTCTTCGTGTTGAACTTGCAAAGAAGAATATTGGCGTTACTGTGGTGGCTCCAACCTTTTTTAAAAGCAATCTAATGGATCAGTTTATCTGTACTGATGAAGGACAACGAAAGTTTTTTGAAGCATGTATGGAGAAGGCCTCAGTCACTCCTGAGAGGATTGCACAGCATGTAGTGAAATCCATAAAGAAAAAGCGCATGTATGTGATTACTCAATTGGATGGGAAGTTCGCATGGAGATTTAAACGTTATCTTCCTGAATTATATTTTAAGATTTTATCATACGTATATTGTAGGGATTATTTATACAAAATATTCGACATCAAAGCCAAGCAATAAATATGAAGTAAATTATTGCCACCTATTTCAAAAGAATATCTTTTATTGAATAATAAGGGAGGGGGAATATGCTAATTGAGACAAATGGAGTAGAGACAAACTATGAATTAACTGGAAATGGCGCTTGTTTGGTGCTGATTCATGGCTTCAGTGACAATCTGAATATGTGGTATCATCAAGTACCGGCGCTTGCAGAAAATTACAGGGTTCTTACCTATGATGTCAGAGGCTTTGGGAAGACAAAAACAGAAGCCGCTTCCTATTCAATGGATATATTTGCTGATGACCTCTATGAATTGCTTATGGCCCTTAATATTAAATCTGTCTGTGTGCTTGGATATTCTATGGGAGGACGGATAGGTCTGAAATTTACACTTAAGCATCCTGAATTGACCAGAGGATTAATATTTGCCAATAGTGTTGTGGGAGGATCAAGAACAGCGGAAATGGAAGATAGAGCAAAATTAATGATGGATATTCTCGAGAAGGGCGATAACAAAGCTATTTCTGAGATGATGGCTGTTGGCTCTTTTTCTCCTGATTATAAAGAGAGAAAACCATCAGAATTCAAGAAGTACATGGAAATTAAGATGCAGAATGATCCATCCTCATATCCAGCAGTTATGCAGGCGATGTTCTCAGAATTTGAGGCTACGCCTGATTTAAGTCAGTTAAAATGCCCGGTGTTGATCATTGCCGGAGAGAATGATGCATTTATGGAAGTGAGCATTGCTGAATCTATGAAAAGGGATATAAATGACTCTGAACTTAAGATACTGCCTACAGGTCATGCCGCTGCTATTGAGGCGCCGGATCTATTTAATGGGTTGGTTTTTGAGTTTGTGGAAAGGCTATAGCGGTTACTTTTATCAGCGCTGTTCATTAATATCCATCCTTTCGAATAGTTCTGTAAGTGAATTATAATTAGCATGGGAGAAAATTTATTGTGGAGGAGATATGATTAAGATACCCGAACTTAAAAATCTTATCTGTAATCAGCAGGGATCAGTCTTAAATGTTACTCTCAACAGGCCTGAAAAACTTAACGCCTTTGATATGGATATGTTTGAAGGCTTGAGACAGGTAGCAGAGATCGTTTCGAACGAGCGGGATATACGTATGGTCGTCTTTAAGGGGGCTGGGCGGGCTTTCTCCTGTGGCGCCGATCTTTCAGGTGTAATGAGCAGACAAAATCATGCTGAAATCCCTGTTGATGCTAATAACGACGATGATGTAATCGCCCAGGGCATGAAAAATATTCAGGGCGTGTTCGATAGGGTCGAGAATATTCCAAAACCCACGATTGCCTCAATCAATGGTCATGCCGTTGGTGCAGGACTGCAATTGGCCCTTGCTTGTGACTTTCGCATTGCATCAAAAGGGGCGAAGCTTGGATTGACGGATGTAAAAATTGGTATAATTCCAGGCCTAGGCGGAACCACCAGACTCCCCCTTCTCATAGGCCTTGCAAGGGCAAAGGAAATAATTATGACAGGAGATCTCATCAGTTCTCAGGAAGCTGTAAATATCGGTCTGGTCAATCAGGTTGTTGAAGGAAATGATCTTGATAAGGCAGTGCAAGAACTAACGGAGAAGCTTATCAGTCGAGCGCCGCTTGCTTTAGCCGCTGCTAAGGATCTTCTCAATACAGGTGCATCGCTTGATAGGGTGGCAAAGATACAGTCCAATCTTATAAGATCATCCGATGCAATAGAAGGGATGACCGCTTTCCTCGAAAAACGGACACCTAATTTCAGCGGTTGCTGAATCATTGACTCCTTATCCTCCCGAAGAAGAAGGAAGTGCCTTTTTAGGTTGCTTTATAATATATTATTAATTACTACAATTTCGTATTAAGTTGATTTATTACAGGTATGATTTTGAAAAACATATTAAGGATTAAGGAGGGATGAGAGGATGAATACTACTGAGAAATTAGCAGATTTTGTTGTAAACACAAAATTTGATGATATACCAGCACAGGGAATAAGGACTGCCAAAAATGCAATGATGGATTGTACAGGATGCGCTTTTGTTGGAGCAAAACAGGAGATAGGAAGGATTATTACAGATTATGTTGTGGATATGGGAGCTTTGCCTATTTCCACTGTGATTGGCCCAAAACTTAAAACTAGCCCAGAGATGGCTGCATTTGCTAATGGAATAATGGCACATGCTGAAGATTTTGACGACATCTGTGTTGCTGTACTTGGCCATCCTAGTGTGCCGCTATTTCCTGCTATCCTTTCATTGGGTGAAATGCTGAAAGCATCAGGTCGGGAGCTTATCGAGGCCTATGTTATTGGGCTTGAGGTTGCAGCGAGAATAGGCATTGTTCTGAATGGCGATCATTATGCTAGGGGATGGCACGGCACATCAACAACCGGAACAATTGGAGCCGCAGCTGCGAGCGCAAGGCTGTTGAAATTAGATGCCAGAAGAGTAAGAACTGCGATGGGGATGGCTGCTTCTCAGACCGCTGGATTGAGACAAAACTTTGGTACCATGACAAAACCATTCCATGCGGGCAATGCCGCAAGGAGTGGCGTAACCTCAGCAATGCTGGCTAAAAGGGGTTTCACTGCTGACCAGGATATACTTGAAGCCCCATTAGGGTTCTTTCAGGTATATCGAGGTAATGGCTTTCCGCCACTGGAAAGCATTGTGGAAAATCTTGGCAAGACCTTTGAAATTGTAAAAACAGGCATCGCATTTAAGCTATACTCCAGTTGTGCAGAGACCCATTCAGCAATTGAGATTATGCTCAATATGGTTCAAGAACATAATCTTAAACAAGAGGATATAAAAGAGATAGTATGTTCCTTCAATAATATGATGAATTCTGTAATGCTTCATCATAATCCCCAAACAGGCCTGGAGGCTAAATTTAGCGTTGAATATTGCATTGCCAGGGCATTGAGGGATGGCAAGCTTATGCTTGATGACTTTACGGATTCACGAGTTAATGAACAAGAGATAAAAAATATCATTGATAGGATTGTTATCAATATTGATGATGAAATACCATTCTTTGCTACTAAAATTGATGTAGAATCAACCAATGGGACGAAGCTGTCTAAACGCATAGAACTCCCCAGGGGATACCCCAATAATCCGCTCTCTCAAGTAGAGATGGTGGAGAAATATAGAGGGTGTGCCAGTCTTCTCCTGTCCAAGGATAACATAGATAAGAGTGTATCAATGTTCGATAACCTGGAGGATGTGAAGGATATTTCAGAGTTAATGAAAATTATATGCTAACCAATCGATTTCGTTATGCAAAGACCACCCCATTCCTCACTTTATTGCCTTGACATTATGATATGCACAATAGTAAATAATATCCGCTTCTCAATACTAATGATATAAAGTTATAGTTTTTTATGTGTGGTCGTTTTGCACAAATATGCAGCAAGGCTGTAATTGAAGAAGAGTTTGAGGTTGAAGAGGTAACCTTCGATCTCAAACCAAGCTATAATGTTGCGCCGGGACAGGATGTGGCCATAATCATAGATGATGGAACGAGAAGGCTTCATCAATTTCAGTGGGGTCTCATTCCATTTTGGGCAAAGGATCCCTCTATTGGGAGAAGGATGATCAATGCGCGTGCTGAAACGATTTATACAAAACCGAGTTATAAATACGCCTTTAGAAGCCGTAGGTGCCTGGTTGTTGCGGATGGATTTTATGAATGGCGAAGGGATGGGAAAATGAAGGTTCCTGTATTTTTACGCCAAAGATCTGAAAGGCCAATGGGATTTGCCGGTCTGCATGAGACCTGGATACCCAAAAAAGGAGAGCCAATTAACACCTGTACAATTATTACTACTGAGGCTAATGAGTTAGTGAAACAGATCCACAACCGCATGCCAGCAATTATAAATAAAGAGGATGAGTATATATGGCTTAACTCTGCTATTGAGGATAAGAAGCTATTACTTCCCATGCTTAATACAGATGAGTCTCATAAAATGGAGGGATATGAGGTATCTACATATGTAAATTCCCCGAAAAACAATTCACCAGAATGCATTAAACCAATTTAGATTTACTTATTATTAAAATATTTCTAATAATGTTAATCCATAAATCAAATGAGAAAACACCATTCATTGCGAGCAGCTGTTATAAAGATACGCTTGATTTATCTTTTTTGGTTGCCTTTTCTCATCAAAAGCTTAGTAAAAGTCATTCCAAGTTTAGCATATTATATGTACATAAGATAATAATGTTATGATGAAAATCAGCCTTGCATCCAACTCCGGGTTCTGTATGGGAGTTAAAAACGCTGTCCTGCGAATCGTTAATGAGATAAATAGCGGTAATGAAGATATTAGTGTCTATGGACCATTGATTCACAATCCTCAGACCATAGAGGTTCTCAAAAGCAGAGGGCTTATTACAATAGATAATCTTGATGCGATAGATAATCGGACTGTTGCAATTAGAACTCACGGCGTTACATTTGATATTCAAAACGAGATTAGGGAGAAAGCATCCAGATGTATAAATCTCACTTGTCCAAGGGTTGCTCGGGTTCAGGGAATCATCAAAAGATATGCACAGGAGGAATATTTTACTCTTATCACTGGAGACAGGAATCATGCAGAGGTGATAGGTCTCATGAGTTATGCTACCTCAGGAGCCTTTATTATTACAGATATAGGTGATATAGACAAAATTGCTTTGAAGGAAAAGCTGATACTCGTATCACAAACAACCTTTGATAGCATGCTATTCAATAGGATAGAATTATTATTAAAAGAAAAATTTCCTGATATAATTGTTTTCAATACCATATGTGATTCCACCTACAAAAGGCAGGGGGATGTAATATATGCTATTGAACATGGGATTGATGCGCTTGTTGTGGTTGGGGGGAAAAACTCGGCTAATACAAAACGGCTTGCACAAATTGGAATCGATCAAGGGATCAAGACCCTTCATATAGAGACAGAGAAAGACCTTAAGCACCATGACTTTAATGATGTCATTCATGTTCTAGTAACGGCTGGAGCTTCAACGCCGGGATGGATAATTAATAATGTTCTAGATTGTCTCTATGATTTTAAATATCAGAAAAGCAATATCATAATTTCTCTTTTAAAGCGTTCTATTGAATTTTTTGTACGAACAAATATCCTCTTTGCTATTACATCATTCTTTATTACATGCTTTGTGCAGTTATATTTATTGAAGGCAATTGATTACAGGCTCTCCTTTCTAAGCTTTTTCTATTTTCTTTCAGTTAATACAATCAGTAATTATTCTCAAATCAATTATCTAAAGACGAGTAATCCCTATAAGTTTTCACTATATAACAAATGGAAGAAGTCCTTTCTCTTCCTTTCCTTTAGCTCCTTATTCATATCCTTTTTGTTAACACTCAATTATGATTGGCCAATTATTGTAACTTATGTATCAACACTTTTTGGATTGATCCCTTTAACCGGAATAATGGGTAATATAATCCATAAGACTAAAGATGGGTTTTATCAATCGCTTTATAATGCGCAAATCTTTATTACCTCTGGTATATGGATGGTTATATCAGCTATATTACCGGCAATGCATCTTGGGATTGATCTGTCCCTAACACTACCACTTCTATTGTTCCTTTATACATTCTTCTTAATGAGGAATATCCTGCTCAGCATAATCAGCCATCAGGGGGATATAATCCAGGGCAAGGAGAGTTTTCCTATACGACAGGGCGCTCGGATTACAAGGTTGATCAGCATTGGCATCTCAGCTATATCACTTATTATATATGTTATTAGTAGCTTAATTCATTCTTATTACATAATGACATTTTTTTCATTTACTATCATCTACTATTGTGTCTTACTTATCTTTTTTTTACGGTTAAATTACCTCATATCACTCAAGTATGAATTCTTGGTTGAATTGAATCTTCTTCTTTTTATTGTATTATACCTAATCGCTATAACTGTCTATTACTAAAGGAGTTGTTAGCTGTATTGATTGCTTGTTAAAACCTATGACTTCAATTAAGTTAAGTAGTTATTGTTTGATTTAGAGGAAATCTCTGCTAATATTACTATAAGAACGAGAGAGCAGCGCTTCTTTGTGTCTGGGTGAATTATATTTATCCTCAATCTGATAAATAGTATTCAACAGTGGATACAACACGTACCCTCTTAATATGCGGATTATTTTTATCCCTCGGTCTTATGCTGAATTGCCCCTGATAAGCCTTTTTGATTTTTCCAAGTTCGCTCTGAGAATCGGCTGCAAATTTTTGCGCAACTTCTCTCGCCTTTTTCGTTGCTTCCGCTATCATTTCCGGTTTTATTTCATTTAGCCTTGTAAAGATATACTCTATCTGATAGTTGCTATCTGTAAATACTATTCCCTTTTTCCCAAGCTTAGATAGTGAACTCATAACAGCACGAACATCCTTGACATTCTTTGAATAAACCGTAACTGTTTGAAGCGCGGTGTAGCGAAACTCTGCCTTGAAATTATTGCCATATTGCTGGGCGGATTTATCAGTGATTGCTGGTGAAGAGAAAGATATTTCATTGGAATTGATACCATTTGACTCAAGAAATATTTTGATCTTTGAGGCGTTAGATTCGATTGAGTTGTAAAGGTTTCCTAGAACATTGCTTGCTATAGTGAACTGAATTGGCCAAATAACTATATCTGCCTCATATTCACGCTCTGATAGCCCCTTGACAATGACGGTGCGCTCATACTCCTTAAATTTAATAACCGCGCTGGCCAGCAGATGGCCTAGTATAGCCAAACCCAAAAATATAGATACCCCAAATATAAATGCGTTTGTTTTATTATTCTCCTGCATATGATTCTCCCATGAATATAATGATACAATAGCGAAGTGCTTATTTGAGTAGATTCTCGCTTTAAGAAAATCAACTGTCAAGAAAACAATTATTTTACTCAAGATGTATCTATTATTTATCCTTGACTTAAGTAGCCTTATTAATTAAATAGATC
Organism: Spirochaetota bacterium; assembly: GCA_034190085.1. Lineage (NCBI taxonomy): Bacteria > Pseudomonadati > Spirochaetota > Spirochaetota bacterium. Next base: position 11,181 of record JAXHTS010000074.1, on the reverse strand, counting down.
AATTATTAAAGAATTTTGATATCCGGGCTCTTGTAAAAATCGGCAATAAATTACATTAATAATTAAGGAATTCAAGTAAGATAAAATTATAAACATACATATAGGTCTTATTATTTGAGTGGTGCAGTCGCTCATCATATTGGGGGGGTAGTAAATGAATCAGGATAAAGATAATAAAACACAAAATGGAACGAAGCCCTTGGATGGGATTCGAGTGCTTGAATATGGCATCTTCCATGCTGGGCCGGGCGCCAGCGCCATATTGAGTGACCTTGGCGCTGAAGTAATTAAGATAGAGACTAAAGCAGGTGATCCCTTGCGGGGCTGGGTTGATGCAGGGAACATATCTTTCCAACTTCCCCATGATCGCAATCTAATGTTCGATTATTCTAATCGTGGCAAGAGGGGAATTATACTGGACATAGGTCAGGAAAAGGGGAGAAATATTTTTAATCAACTCTTGAAGGATAGTGATGTTTTTGTTACTAATCTTCGCAAAAGTACTAAAATAAAAAAGGGCTTAGATTACACAAAAATTTCCGAAATTAACCCAAAAATTATTTATGCAAGCGTTTCGGGTTTTGGTCCTGAGGGACCAGTATGCGACATGGGGGCCTATGATCCCTTAGGACAGGCAAAATCTGGAATGATGTTTGCCGCGAATAGCATGATGCCAAGCCTAATACACCTTGCAGTCCTAGATCAATCTACTGCAATTGCAGCCAGCCATGCAATACTTACAGCACTTTTAGCAAGGGAGAGATTTGGAACGGGTCAAGAGGTACATGTATCCCTATACAGTACGGGTATTTGGCTTATGAGCGCTAACATAATGGCAAACAGCTTGGCAAGATTTGGCACATTGAGCGGCGTCTTAGACAGGGAACACAACTCTCCCCTTCGCAATTGTTTCTGCAGCAAGGATGGCAAATGGGTAATGGGTGTTCATCATCCTCCTGAAAGATATTGGGAACCATTATGCAGAGCTGCTGGCCAAGAGCATCTCATTGATGATTCACGTTTTTGCGATGAAGAAAAAAGAAGAGAAAATTGTGCTGAACTGGTAGAAATTTTTGACAAGGTCTTTGCCACTAAGATGTTAGATGAATGGATGGAATTATTTGTTGAACATGGTTTGATGTTCTGTCCCATACAGAACTTTGAGGATGTTTTAGTTGATCCTCAAGCATTGGAGAATGAATATATTACTGATTTTCAGCATCCTGATCTTGGTAATATTAAGATTCCGGGATATCCTGTTCATTTTAGTGACTATAGTGCTGGAATGGATAAAACAGCCCCTACCCTTGGGGAGCATACTGATGAAATACTTCAAGAGATGGGATTTTCAGATAAAGAGATTCAGAATTTAAGGGAAGAAAAAGTAATATAATAGAATGCTTTTATATTACAAACCCCTTCTTTCATTATCTTAGATGTAATCTCTATGTTAGATGATACATAGTTAAATGATATCCTGATACATCAATTAAGTGACTGCAAGCAATGTAGGTGATTTTCTTTTGATTCAAACCTCGAGTACTATTCCCGTTGTTTTAAATACATCATTCATCCCTTTCAATATATCTTCCAAGACTTTTGATATAATCCTTCACAAATTGGCAATGAAATTGTGGTTGCCTTGTATCATTTTATGACGTATAGTATTTTATATTGGAATAATATCGAATCTCTGATGAATAATTTCTGTGCAGAAATAATTGAGTGACATCGCAGTGAATTCAGAATAAATACCATGATATCAATCTATTATTACCTATTTTTGATAATCATTCCCATTGGCTTTTTGGTTTTTTTTGTTTTTGGTTCTGCCCAACTGACCGCACGACTGCGAAATGCAGAGGAATATATAAACAATAACGATTATCAAAAAGCATCCGAGATTGTAAAGAAAATCATAGAAAAAAAGAATGATCATGTTCCAGCAAGATACTTAAGAGTTCAAATCTACATTGATCAGAAGCAATATCTTCTGGCGATAGCTGAATTAAATAGTATCCAATCCATTACTGATTATAAAAAATTTGTGAGTGAACAAGAGATACACAGCCAACTGGCAATGCTATATAATAAAACCGGTCAATGGCAAAGGGAGGTTCAAGAATATATAGCACTGCTGACATTAAATCCCGATGACATATTGGCAAATAATAGGGTTGGCCAGGCCTTATATAATCAGGGACAATTTGAAAGCGCATTAGCCTATCTTACAAAGGCCCTTGAGCTTGATCCATCCCAAATGGATTGTTACCTTCCCTTAGGAATATCCCTATACCATCTCTCACAATACGATGAAGCTGAACAATTTCTCTCCAAGGTAATTGAATTTTTAAAGGATCAACATGAGGCATATTACTATTTGGGACTTATTAAAAGGGATATGAAGGATTTTGATGCAGCAATTGAGATGTTTGAGAATTCAAAAAGTGATAATAAATTCTTTATTAATAGCCTTTATAATTTAGGAGAGATATATTTACATCAGTCAAAATATAGGGAGGCAATAGCAACCCTTGAATTGGGAGTGGATAAACTTAAGAAGAAGGCGGAGGAGTCCCTTGATTATAGATATCTTCTTGCTGAATGCTATGAGAAAAATAATGAAATAGAGGATGCCGTGTTTCAGTGGCAGGAAATTGCAAGGGATAAACCGGGATATCGAGATATTCAATCTAAAATAGAAGGCTATAAAGAAATACTAAATAATGAAACCATGAAATTACTCTTTACAACACCGATGAGTGGGCTTCAACCCCTAATAATCGAATTGATAGCAAGACTGAACTATAACATCACATCGACTCAGACGGTAAATGAAAATGAAAACTTATATCGAGCTTTTAATATTAAAAGGATGAATGACCCATCTACTATAATATATTTTAATAGAACAACTAGGGAAATATCGATTGATCAGGTAGATGCCTTTTATAAAATGGCAGTTAATGAAAAATGCAATAATTGCATTTATATTACTACCTCAGGCTTTAGTCAAAAGGTTAAGAACGCAATGGCCTCAAGGAATGTTGAGCTTATTGATTCGAATGAACTTAGTAGAATAATTGGAAAAATTAGATTAAATAGGCCTGTTTTGTAATTTGTTAAATGCAGAATTTTATTTCAACAATGCAACCGCGAAATGACACCTCTTAGGTTTACGGATAGAGGTTCACAATAATTTATAAAATTATCATAAACATTTACCCCTAATAATCCTACATATTCGTTGATTCCTTAGTCTCTTATCTGTATAAGCAACTCATAAATTACCTCTGTGAATTAGCTTAATTATTGGAAGTGATAATTTTTTATTCATATCCAATATTGAGCGGCAATATAAAATTTTTTATTTATTAGGTAATATCTTGACTTTTTTAGATATTTTATTTTAGTGATATTTAGTTTAAATAAAAGAGTGGGAGGAAAAAGATGACACTTGCTTATTGGATTTTATTCGTAATGATTTTTTATCCAATGGTATTTGCAGGCATTGCCAAGGCAGGGGAGAGGAGATTCAACAACAATCAACCGCGCAATTTTCTAGCGAGTCTTACTGGATACCGTCAGCGTGCCAACTGGGTACAGGAGAATGCCTACGAGGGATTTGCCCCCTTTGCAGCAGCTATTATTATTGCTCATCAACTTAGTGTTGCTCAAAATCAGATTGATGGGCTCGCAATCGCATACTTGATACTCAGGATAATCTATGGAATCTGCTATATTGCTGATCTTGCGACTTTGCGGAGTCTTGTATGGATGGGTTCTTTAGGATGTGTGGTGGCCCTGTTTATATTGGCAGCATAATTTATTGAAAGGGATATCAATAAAAGCATAATAATCCGCTGAGGGATTATTATAATCAAAGATATGAAAAGAGGTCTTTCATAATAATTTATCAGAAAGGAGGAGTACAATGGGTACAGAGAAGGTAGCTCAGTTTATAACAGATACAAGCTATGAGAAGATCCCCAAGGAGGCAATAAACAGCTCGAAACAGGCAATTCTTGATTGTCTGGGGGTTATGCTTGCAGGGTGTGATGATCCTGGGTGTAAAATCTTAAATGAATATATTAAAGAGGAGGGTGGGGTAGCTGAGGCTGGAATTATCGGCGGGAATCTCAAAACCACAGCTTCTCAGGCTGCTTGGGCAAATGGAAACATCGCTCATTCCCTTGATTATGATGATTATGCAGCAGCCTTTGTTGGTCATCCTACAGTGGCGCTTCTCCCTGCAATTTTGTCAATATCAGAGAAGTTACATCTATCCGGCAGGGAGATACTTCTCTCTTATGTTATTGGCTTTGAGACCGGCGCTGCGGTGTCACCGTTATGCGGCTTGCAGAGCTATATGGTAGGCTGGCATACTACTTCAACCATAGGAGCCATCGGCGCTGTCGCTGCTGCGGCCAAGCTGTTGAATCTTACCGTCGACCAAACAAGAATGGCTCTCGGAATTGCCTCATCCCTATCAAATGGTCTAAAGGAAAATTTTGGCACAATGACTAAACCCCTTCATGCTGGGAATGCCGCAAAGAATGGTGTAGTCGCCGCAATCTTGGCAAAAAAGGGTTTTACAGCAAATGAAAACATCCTGGAAGGAGAGCAAGGATTTTGCAGAGTCTTTGCAGGAGGGGCTGAGATTGACGCTAATGAGATAGGTAAGTCATTAGGAGAGGAGTACACCGTGGCCAAGGACCTCTCGATGAAACCCTATCCCTCTTGCGCAGGCACTCATGCCACCATTGATTGTGGTTTGTATTTAAACAAAAACTACGATATCAATCCTGAAGAGATAGAGGACATTGAGATTAGAATAAATCCGGGTTTGGCTAAATCCACAATTCATTCTAATCCTCAAACCGGACTAGAGGGCAAATTCAGCAATGAGTATTGTGTGGCGACTGCCCTTGTGGAGGGTGAAGTAGGACTAAAGCACTTTACTGATGAGAAGGTTAATCAGCCTGTGATTAAGAGATTGGTTGAAAGGGCTAAGTACAACAACACTGAAGAGACAGCCTTAGGTTCAGAGGTGTTAGTGACGTTGCGCGATGGCAATGTGCTCTCTCATAAAGTTAATTCACCAAAGGGTTTTGTGGACAATCCCGTGACTATGAGCGATACAGAGATCAAGTATACTGACTGTGCCTCTTTAATCATGCCCAAGGGAGAGGTTGATCGGTCATTACAGCTTATTACAAATCTGGAGGAGTTGAAGGATGTTGTCACTTTGATGGACATCCTAACATACAGAGGCAAGAGCCCGGCTTCCTGATACAATTGGAAGCATAGATTTTATGTTCTCCTGTAATATTATCATTTTATACGTGGGGAATTAGTAATATTGGTTAGTATCAATTAGAATTGTAAAGCTGAAGGGAGTGGCGCCTGCCTTGATCTTCGCTGAGTGCAGAGAAAAGGCGTAGTCATCAACACAATTTGGGAAATATTCGAATCATCCTCCAGCAAGGTCCACCTATGTCATTCCGACCGAAGTACCGGAATCTTCTGTTTTTTTAGAAGGTTATAGGTTCCTGCATTTGATGGAATGAGAACAGATGCGCTGTGTTTTTTTGTACTGGTATATCAAAGTTGACTATTCCTGTAAATATATTCTATCTCTAATCCATCATCCATCCAGCACATGGAAAGCGCCCCTCCCTTCTTTATAATCTCACCCTCAATATGCCAGTCCCCCATATCAGCATCAATGTTAAAGACCCTCATCCTTCCCCCAATTTGGGGCCCTACTAGTTTAATCTCTTCCCGATTTTTGCCATAAATTGGTGCATGCCCTATCACCATATATTCAATACGAATACTTTCCATTATCTTGCTCAGGGTTTCTTCATCCTGCAAGGCAAATGTCCTGTTGGTGACCTGCCAACATATATTGGCATCCTCCTCAAGGCTTCGTGTGAAGCAGGTAACGAAATCCTCATCATCTCTACAGGACTCTTCAATCATATGATAGGCCTTCTTGCTTATGCCTCCATGAATGAATAATACATTATTCACAATTGCAACCAAGGGCCTACTCTCAAGCCATTCATAGTATTCCTCAATTTGATCCCAATATCTCAGATCTTCCTGTAAAAGATTTCTCTCATGATTACCTAACAAGGCTATGAGTTCCCCTCCTGTCCTCAAGGTCTCCCTTTCCAGATTCGAGATTAGATCTAAGACCTTTCGCCCCTCCGCGTCCGCATCCACAAAATCGCCAGGAATGATAATTAGTGTCTCGCTACCCTTATACTGAAGGCGATCTCCCCCTATCTTAAATGTGTTGCCTCCATCTTCATCAACCCTCTCAATTATCCCTACCCTTTCAAATAGCTCAACCAGAGGCCTATACCATCCATGTATGTCGCTTACAGCAATTACCCTCTTTACGCCATTCCTTTGCAAAAGCCTCACACAAGACATCGTTATTCACCATCATCTTATTTGCCTTATCTCCCGAAAAGCAGGAAAGTCAATCAGGTTTGGAAGATAATATTGTATAATTGCTCAATGACCCAGCAATAATTATATCACAATTTCCTTTTTAATTATCATCTCCTTCTCCTCCTCATCAGGGTTTACCCTGTAGAGCACTTCGTTTTTATCGGCGATAAGGCTTCTTGCCTGGAGGAAATCCCTAAACTCTGACTTGACACCGCATACCTTTACAATGACCGCATCTGAAATGGAAGCGCCATGAACAAAGATGTCCACATCTCTTTTAAATTTTTCTTCAGGAGTCTCTATTCGTTTCGGCGAGTATGTTGGAATAAATACGATTCTAGCTCCCAGTCCCCTCATTGCCAAAAAGCCATCATCCTTGAAAACATCAGCGCATATTAGAATCCCGAACTTTATCCCATAGGAAGAAAAGACATTATAGCTGTCTCCAGGAGTGATAGCCTCATGTTCTGTAAAATAAAGATTTCGCTTTCGATAATAACCGAGAAGTCTTCCATTATCAAATACAAATGAGGTATTATATATTTCCCCTCCGGATATCTCAGGGGTGGTTCCACCAATGACTACTGTATTTAGGCATTTAGAGAGGGTTTTAATTCTATTCCTCTGCTTTTTAAAGTTGTGGATTGTCTGTAGATTGGTTCCAATCTTTTTATTCACAAAAAAATATTCGGGGAAACATACAAAGTGAGGCCTGAAACTTCTTATCTCATCAGCATCCTTGTGAGTGATTCTTATGCCAAGCTGTTTCTGGATGAGGGCTACTCTTACTCTTTGCATTTTGGAGATACCATAACCGATCGTATTAATATAAACAAGGGGTTGATATAACTGTATTTGTACCGATTATTTTCTTCTCTCATAGGTAGAGACTGAGATCGATTTTGTAATATAGATAATATCACTGTTTCTATCTGTCAAGACAAAAGGCTATAGATGTTATGATGGTGTTTTAATTTTTTAAAAATATCATATCTGTTGTCATTCACCCGCATGCACAGGTGCAGGCTCTGCGAATGCAGGAATTTATGATATCCTTAAAAATTCAGAAGATTCCAGCACTACAGTACAGCTGGAATAACATAGGATATAATTTAATTATTCGATATATTCATACACTACCGATCTTATTCGTTTATTCTTTTTTGTGCGATAAAAGCAATCCCTTGAGCATTGAGGTCAATATCACTCTTCACATATTGAAGGATTTCCGGTGAAAGCCGCAATCCTCTGCTCTCAATTTCAGATTTAAAAAATTTAAAAACCCTTTCTTTACAATATTTTTCCAGACAAACACTATCCTTCCCAGAGTTAATAGCATCCTTAAGGATATTTTCCATTTTATTTATATATTCTATCATCATCTCCGCCCCTTCCTTCATCTCCTTGAAAAGACCAAAATGCGTTAAATAGGCGACATCCGCTCCAGTATTTAGAATTGCATCAATGCTCTTTCGCGCTTCTTCAGGATCAAAGTCAGTGGGCGAGGTTGATGGATAAAGAAATGATCTCTTTCCACCTTGTAGAGCTGGAAACGCAATGCCAAATGAATCTCCTGTAAGAATTCCATTAGAATGGGAATCATAGATACACATATGATGCTTTGCGTGTCCCAATGTGTAGATAAACCTGAGCTTTCTCTCTCCAAGTTTTATTGTCTCGCCATCTTCAACCACACGAACACGACCTTCATCCAATGGCTCAATCACTCCGAAAATCCTTTTAAAATTATCCTCACCGTATACAGCTGTGGCGCTTGTAATAAGCTTCTCAGGATCTATAACATGCCTAGCTGCCCTCTCGTGAGCCAACACAACAGCCTCCGTGCACTCCTTTGCAAGCGCTGATGTTCCGCCCGCGTGATCCAGATGCACATGAGTAATGATTATATACTCTACATCCTCAGGTTTGAGACCATGTTCCCTTAGAGCAGATAATAGCCTTGGCACAGCATACTGGGTATTATTTTCAATAAAAGCCGCCCTCCTGCCCTCAATTAAAAGATATGCAGCAGCCACCTCCGGAAAGAAGTGATGACAATCGATTGTAATTACATTATCTGACATTTCATATCCGATTATTTACTAAAAGACTGGTTATTGTCAAACGGGAAAAACTCTATTTTAGGGAGTTGCATCTATACGACAATAGCTTATCATCCTGAATAGAATTCCCCAAAAATTGGGGAATTCCTAATTGTTGAAGAATAGGGACAACTGGTCAAGTGTTATTTAATCCAAAATGTGAAGAACATACGTTATATGTGTATTGACTTGTGGTGACGGTTGCTCCTGATGATCAATTGTGTATCCATCCTCCATTGGAATGGTAAATGTATATGGCTCCCCTCCAACCATATAGGGGTATGTAAGAGGAGGTTCATCCGGACAGTAAAGTGTCATCGTTGTGTCAAAATTAGGTGACAATGTCAGCTCCAGCTTTGGATCTTCTGTTTCAGAGACTATCAATGTGCCGGTGATTGTAAACTCCACTTCGCCTTCTTTTGTCCATGTGCAATCAACTGAGCAATCATCTGGATCATAGCCCTGGCCGTCTCCGCCAAACATGCACGTGCCTTGTCCATCAAGATTGCCAGATCCATCAGGATTGATGGCGGTAACACTGAATGGAATGGACCCACTATAAACAATTGTATCATAAATTACACAGTATTCCTCCATAGTCTGATCATAGGAAATATCCAGAGTAAACTCAGTGGGTACTATTTTAATTTTCTGCTCGCCTGTAATTGATTTCGGTGTATCATCCATGCATGCCTCATGGGTTGCTTTTACAACCGCATCGTCATCCTCGGCGATGAAGGTAACCTGCGCCTTGCCGTTTGATGATGTTGAGGCAGTTTCAGGAGTAACATCGCCAGGACCTGAAGACACCTCAAATTGCACCACCTTGTCAACCATAGGCGTTCCCTCGCATAGAAGCGTAGATGTCACTTCAGACATGTCGCCCTTAGCGACTGTTGGGGGGGCTGCATTAACCGTCATTTCAGGCGCTGTGCAATCATAATATGCGACAATGGTCAATTGGATAAATACAGACATTGAATTGCCATCGCTGATATCCCAATCAACGGCAATCATGATCAATGGAGCATCTGCGTTATCTGTCGATCTTCCTACCCGTTTCATTATCCCGTCTCTCTGGCCATTTATCTCCCAGTCAAGGATAAAGTCCAACCCAACCACCTCCCAGCATTCATTGTTCTTGGCTCTCTTGTCTCCCAGTTTTATAAAATCCGCAACTGACCTCATCCTTTCTCCACCGTTCATATACCATTCAACATAGAGATCCAGAAAGGTTTCCGGATCGCCTCCCTCAATGAGGTAGTTGACATCTATGCCTCCATAACCGCAAAAATGAGTGACCTCCGCGCTAAATGAATTCCCATCTGCATTTACTGATGCAATAAAACCAGTTTGAACTACAGTGTCACTCTCAGATTCCCAGAGTAGCAGAGGAAATTTTTCACCGGGTGTCATCGGATTAGAAGCAGGGATTGTTACTGTAACAGGTTTCTGGAACGTAAGACCATCAGGACCAAACTCAACCACACCGGCCAAACCTGGCACAGGGCACCAACCAGGGGGTAATGAAGAATTGTCGCTGTAAGTTTTAATGGAGATGTCCACCGACTCTGTCAGAGCGCCAGGAGGAATAGATACAGAAGCCCCGCTAGGATCAGTCACTGTCCCGCCATCAGGGGTTACAGTTGTATTACCTGAACCTCCCGGGGGAGGTAAGGGTATATTTGATCCTGAATTATCATTATTGCATACTGTAACACAAAAAGGGAGGATTAGAAAACATATAATAATAGACGAAATACTTGATTTAATTCGACTAAGATTTACCCGCTTTGTTATCATGTTTACATGCTCCTTATATTTAGATTTGCCACATCGATGTTGCTGTTATTAAATGTTTCGTTAATCGAAAAGGGAAATTAATTCTTATTAACCTCTATTTTTGAGCAATCCTTTTTTTGTATTCCATGTTGGCAACAATATGGAATATATTTATAATCCTCTCAATATAAAGATATTCAATCAAATCATAGGGCATGTTTAGCTATATATTGGGCTATTGCAATAATAATTTTGATTAATTGATAAATTTCACAGCACCTTGAATTGCAACCTCATAGAGTAAAACAAATCGCGTATAATTCATTTTTTAATTTACAATGCTTTAATAAATAGATAATCATTTTCACATCAAATGTCAAAAAATAATGAAACAGCCTTTAGCTCTTGTTATAAATTTGTTATCCCAGTATGAATTTGCTGTTATACTAAAACGCAATAAGTTTACGAAATAATTCTTAATGAGCTAATACGATTTATACGATTTAGAAAGTATATGAACTTTCTAAATACAGAACAAATCCAAAAGCTTAAAGACGCCCATCGAGAAGCGAAAAGAAGAAGAGACATCAAAAATGCAGATAAGATAAAAGCAATTCTTCTACTGAACCATGATTACAGTTATGATGAGATTGCCAAGATACTTCTTCTCGATGATTCAACAATTCGACGTTACTATAAAATATATAGGACAAAAAACCTTGATGGTCTATTAAGATACAATTACAGGGGAAAAGAGAGTTATTTATCTGAAGAGCAAAAAAACAAACTTGCTAAACATTTGAATGATAATCTCTATCCCGATGCTAAAAGT
>JAXHTS010000073.1 GCA_034190085.1 Spirochaetota bacterium | reverse complement strand
CGTACCGCTCTGCAACTCGTTCGTACCGCTCTGCAACTCGTTCGTACCGCTCTGCAACTCGTTCGTACCGCTCTGCAACTCGTTCGTACCGCTCTGCAACTCGTTCGTACCGCTCTGCAACTCGTTCGTACCGCTCTGCAACCCCTGTAGCTGCCTTATGCTAAAGATAGTCACGTAGAAATATTAACAATTGAAATAGGAATCTCAATATATGTGGCACTGAACTTAGTGCTCCAATTATCATTGAATTTTACTGACTACCAGATCATCTATACAGAATTCATCCACCAAGATATCTTTTGATTTTTGCAAAGGGAGTCCCTTTTGCTTGATGATTACCGTAGGGCCTCTTTTGCAAATTTAGAATTTCTTATCTTTATATTATATTTTATCTTCTTCATGGCTATTTCGGTCTTTCCCTTGCCATCCGCCCTATACATAACAATCCTGAGGGGTGTAATGATCCCTTTGATTACCTTGATATCATAGTTCTCCAAATATTTATGAAATTTGCCCTTTTTGTAGAAATCGACCCTGGCAATGAAGTAATCCGATTTTCTTACATATACCACTTGCTTATCATAGACCTTTTCACCAGCCTGCTTCTTTTTGACCGCCTCAACCATAAAACAGTCCTCTTTCAGCACCTTTTTGTCTCCAATATATTTAAAGTCAAAATTATCAATCTCCATTGAACTCATATCTTCATAATAAAAATGTGAGTTGACAAAGGGTTTATCCTTATCTGTTGAGGCAATTCTCTTTATTTTCCCTGAAGTAAGGCGAAGCCATTGATCGTCATCTCTTCCCTTATGAGAGTGTGTTAAGAACTTGATTCTGGTTGGTTTGATGAAGGATGCTAACATTCTGTCATTACCCTTAATCTTTTTCCCCATCATTTCGAATTCTTTAACACGAAGACTCTTCCCCTTATGAATATTCATTACTGCTCTGGTTATCATACTTTTAGGTTCTGGTAGCGCATCAGTCTTCTCCATAATCTCCCTGCCTGTAATAGCAAAGAGCGAATTACAGGTATAAAGAATCATAATAAAAGAAAGTACAACTTTAGATTTCATAAGGCCTCCTTAACAACTTATAAAAATGTTTGATTTTAGCTCTCAACTCTGAAGAGCTTGCCAATATATAGATATTTCCATATAATTGATTTCGAATCAGATTCTTCGACGTCTATGCCTGTTGCCTTTATGGTGGATGGCAATACTACAAGGGCCCCTATTGTGGTTGCTGTCATTGTAATGGCTACTAGTATCCCAAAATACATATTAGGCTTAAATTCCGATAATACGAAAACAGAAAATCCAAAGATCAATGCCAAAGATGTAAATATAATCGCCTTTCCGGCAATAGCGAGAGTCTTTGTTATTGCCTGATCAGTGTCACAACCCTGCGCCTTATAGTGTCTGAATGTATTGAAGAAATGAATAGTGTCATCCACGCCGATCCCGATTGTTATTGAGGCAATAATCGCGGTTGCCATATCAAGATTGATGCCGAGCAAACCCATAATCCCAAAGTTTAGGATCACTGCACAACTCATCGGGATAAGGGCAATAAGGCCTATTAGCAGGTTCTTGAAGAGCATAATAATAATTATTCCAACAATAAACAGACATAGCAATAGACTCAAAACCTGACCCTGCACCACATATTTTGAGAGTCTGATAAAAATCGGACAATCGCCTGTTATTCTTGTTGAATAATTCGGGAACATCTTATCGAGTTGTCTATTTATTTTGTTTAAAATCTGTTCAATCTCTGTTGAAGTAATCAGGTCCTTCTCTTTAGAATACATCATAGCAAGCATGTGAATTCTTCTAAATTCAGGATCAATGAACAACTCCATATCATCGATCCTTCCATCGGAATCCGAGTCCTCACCTGTGAGTAACTCAAAATAATCTAGAATATCTGTGTAGCTGTTGGGTATCTTATAGTAGGAGATATCATCATTGTTCATCGCCATATGTAGTTTCTTAACGATTTCATGGAATGATGTCGCTCTACCAAGATTAAGATCAATATTCTCATCACTAAGAAGCCATTTGCTTAATTCGTCAACCCTTTTTAGAAATTCCGGTCTTTTGATTCCATCCATTTCACCTGAGTCTATGAGTATATTAACGCTAAAGGATCCCCCAAACTTTTTCCCAAAAATTTTATCGGTTACCCTAATATAATTATCCTCTTTAAAAAAGCCAAAGGGGGTCATTTCAACATCCATCTTGAATACCCCAACAACTGAAACCGCTATTATTACAATTACAATGACTAATGTGCTCTTGTGATGTCGAAGCGAGATTGCTGTCATTAGAGCGATAATTCTATCAACCAACGTGGTTTTTACAACCCTGTCCTTTGTCAACATTATTCTGGGCATTTTATGCGGCAACATAACTGAAAAAGCAGGAATGATAGAGGCGGGTACGATAACGCAGAAGACAGCCCCTAAACCTGCCAGGAAGGCCCATTCCCTTATTGCAGTAATCTGGTTAGCGGTGATTGTGAGAAATCCAATTGCTGTTGTTATGCCCGCCAGTAGCACGGTAATAGAGATATGCGACATGGCTAATCTCAAACCCTCATACCTTCCCTTCTCTGATATGAGATCGAAATCAATATAGTATTGATTCATTATGTGTATGGAATAGGAACTTCCAATTGCCATCATCAAGCCGGGAAGGCCTACACCTAAAACAGTTATCTTAAAATTGAAAAGCCCCATAAAGCCGAGAAGCCAAACATCGGATAGGATAAGGGTAAAAAGGGGTAGGGCTATGCCCCTGGCAGATCTGAAGTTAAAGAAGAAAACCATTAGCATAATTATTAGCATAGAGGGAATATATATCTTTAAATCCGACTCCATGTAACCATTTATTAGCATATTAACCGTTGGGACACCCTGTGAGAGTATCTCAACATTTTTATAACTATTCTCAATATCCCACATCTCCTCAGCAATGGGATGATGATTGTCCGATGTATCCAATATCAAAAGAATCGACAGATCAGTAATCTCTCCAGTCTTGGCATCCTTTGCGTAAAAGGCCTGCTCGTATGCTGGTGTCTTCAGTAGTATCTTTTTTATTCTATCATATTCCTCTTCAGTTTTTGGTAGAATTCTATTTCCATATTCATCCTTCTTGATTATATCGAAATATTCTAGCGTGTCCTCAGTCGCATTCACATCGCCTGAGGTAAATATGGAACTTATTCTTTCAATACGCTCATTTTTTTTGATATTGTAGGTTCTTAATAATCCAGCCCTTAATTTTATAAGGGCAGTATCATCCAATGCCTCGACCTCACCGAGTAGCTTGGATTTTTTCCTCTTCAAGAGTCGTTGAAATGTTGCGTCATCATTGAATTCATCCAATAATTCATCATATTCCACTCTTCCCTTAGAACTGATGAGATCAAATTTTTCAAGTCTTGTATCCTCTATCTCCTTATTGAAATCCCTGAATTCCTCTATGTCTGTAATGAGATTATCTATATCCTTGAATCCCTTATCGCTCCAGAGGTTGGGTCCGAATATGTCCATAATAATAAACTTGCTTACATTGCCAAAGGTTTCTTGGGTCTTCTTATAGAATCGATATTCAGCATCCCTCTTCGGCATCATTGACTCTATTGAGTAGTCGAACTCAAGATTTGGCAATCCAAAGGAAAAAATAATAGTAATAATTACTATTGCAAGCAATGTAATTTTGGGTCGTTTCAATACAAATTGAGTATATTTTTCCATAATCTTATCCTTTCAATTTAGATCATTATTTGTTGGTTACTCTTTTGATTGAAAATTGGGTATTTTATGCACTCTGTATTGTACACTAATAATAGGCTAATAGGAATATTTAGATATTGGATTTTATCGTTTAGGATTTTAGAGACTCTCTTGGATAGAATGGGTAAGATCAGGGATTCAAGGATTCACTAAGGAACATGTCACTTCTTATTCCCCTTAACATAAACCCTACATTATCAGCCTGAAACCTTGAATCCCTTTACTTTAGAAATTAGTCGCTTCCAAGGACTATTTGATAGATGATTGTTATTCAAATATTGTTAGATAAACTGCATCACAGATAGTCGCTTGAAAATAAGTGTTGATTTTATATCTTTATCCCTTGGATTTATGTTAAAGCACGTTGAACAAGCCAACATCTTTATGATGTTAAGATATTGTATAAATATATATATATTAGACCTATCCATAAAAATTAAGACATCCAATTATGATTCATGATTTAATAAGTTATCCATATTGGGAATAGGATTATGATATGGAAGAAAGAAAAGCTGAATCCTATGAGAATTATTTCCCAACCAAGCCTTTAGTTTTGTAGATTGCAGGACAGGGTATTTTTCGATGATCAGAAAAACTGTGCCCTTTGCTTGGTTTTCAAGGCGCCTCAGAAAGTCTATAAATACATCCGCGCAAAAGCCCTTCTTGATTATCATAAAGTTTAGACGGCCTGTATTTGTGATTGCCGATATAAAATTACAACCAAGAAGATGACCGGATTCCAAAATCGTGGAAATAATTGAATATGTAGAGGTTTCCCTAACGTGATAGTTATGGAATCCAAATTTGTATCCCCAGTAAATTTTAGCCCCTTCACGCTTGGCATGCTTGCGGATTCTTGGATATTCCTCATCCAGCCAGCTGTGAATTTGTTCGATGTTTTGTCTGAATGTGTGGGGATTCGTTATTTGTGGTATAATGCCCCAATGCTTCAGATAACGACCAACCGTGCTCTGGGATAGACTGATGTTGAATTTTGATTCGATGAGATTTATCATTGCATCGCGCGTCCATAGATGAAATGGCAGTTTTAGTTGTTCTGGGTTGCTGTCCGCTATCGTCCTTATGATCTGGGTGACCTGTCCTGGAAGAAGGGTTCCTCCCCTGGGTCTGCCCTTCTGCTTTGATATCATTGCCTGTGTGCCACCCTCTCTGTAGGCTTTCAGCCATTTCCAGACTGCCTGTCGTGTAACACCAAAGAGATCAGCGACCTCGCATAATCTCTTCCCCTCTAACACGGCTTTTATCGCCTTGCGACGAACGTATTCCTGAGCAACAGAGGGTAATGAACGCGCATCTAATATTCCCATGTTTACAATATATTCAAGTGGTTATAATAATGTAAACTATTTTTTGAACAGAATGGCAAAAAAAGGCGTTATCGAGATAAGGATTAAATGTTTCTGATTATTATCAGCCCTGTGTCATTTATGAGGATTATAAAATTATTATACGGGCTTTCAAAATCTCTGTGATCTATTCATCAGTTATTATGAATCAATGAGGAACAATTCGACTATTGTCCTATGATCTTGAGAGGTCTTGGCATTAAATCAGGATAATTTCTGGACGAATCCGGATATCTTTTCATGGATATCAGTGAATAAATCAGGGGCAATTTCTTCAGCGAATTCTCTATCTGAAATCATATTCGATAGATTTATTAGTCTTGTATTATTAAGATGATCAATATCAGACTTTATAAGTCCCTTTAATATCCCAGGAAAGAGTATTGATAGATTCATCCAGTTCCCATTCAGAAACTCCTTTACCCCCCTCTCCACTAAAATACTCTTATCAATATCATCATCGACCAGTGATATGACAATCTGCCCGGGGCCAAATTTTTCCATGTCTTGAGTATCTATATGATTTTTGAAGATAATAATTAAATCTGAATTGCTGAAGATGTTTTCCCTTGTTGTTGCTAATCCACCCTCTTTTTCAAAGCTGAACATCATCCTTTCGTTGATATCATTCCCCAATATCCTTGAAAATCCGAGATCGATCAATAGGCTGGTTAATCTTAATGAACTGATATTAATGCCAATGACGCCAACATTGCTCTCCTTAATATCAACTTTATGCTTTTTGTATAAATGTAAGATAGTAATTAGAAGGTAGAGTGGAATTTCATCATAGTATTTTGTCAATACAGGTAGGGATGTCTCTGAAATGATTCTATCGTATAATGATATATCATCTTGACCATCTATATATGTTATTCTGATAGCAGAGAAGGTCGATTCAATCCCCTTCAGTATCTTAATGAAGTCATCAATATGGGTATAGTTAATTGTCACTGGATAAGCGTTAAGACCTGAGAATCTGTTTATTATTACAGAATCCATTTCATTGATAACTTGAGTCCTTAAGAGGCCCTTCATGCAATCCAATTGGGGGAATAACCCACTGATAAGGCCGATATTTTTCGATAGTCCAGTATAGATTATTCCATCTTCCCTTTCATCTATCCTCTTTAATATCAGATCAAGCGCACCGGATATCTTTATATCATAGTCGAAACTATTTTCAATGCTGAACTTGCCTGAGACCTTTAATGAACCACCTACTAGCCTATCTTCAATGGGATTGTATATTGATACTATCTCAAAGTTGTTTTCATGCTTCTTTATCTTATCTATAAGCCCATTAAACTTTTCATCATTATGATAGGTTATCTCAAAATGGAACATGTCCCTATCCCTCTGAGACTCAAGTTTCATTACTCTCTGGATTTCATATCCTCTTTTATATATCTCATTTGTTAGGTGCGCTAAGAAACCCCTTTTTACATGAATAATCATCTCTACTATTGATTTCATATTATTATGAACCATCCTTAAGCTTGTATTGTGAATGATAAAGGGCTACAGAATAAGATTCCATTTTTTCTTAAGGCAAGGAAAAACATCTACCCCTGATAGGTGGAAATCTATTGATACTATATTATATTTATCGGTTAGTTCCCATACTATTGATACTATATTACATTGAACCTATCATGCCTGGAGTGAAATTACTCTAGCTAAGCTGAAGAAGGTTTAATGGGAGTATTAAGATTTCACCTTTTCATCTATTGTAAGGATAGTATAAATACAATTTGGGGGTGAAACTACTTCTTTGGCAAATAGCAGATACCCATAGGCATTATAGGCATGTGGAAGCCATCTGTATAGTAGAGATGATAATCAACACAAGTGGTGTCGCTCTATTAAGAGTGAATTAAGGTTTGGTGTAATCCCTCAAGGTTAATTCGATTAAATTTAATTTTCATCCTTCAATCTAGAAAAAATCATCCTTCCTGCAGTTGTCTGAAGCACAGAGGTTACAATCACAAACACTTCTGAGTTCATTTTTCTCCTTCCGTTTTCTACAACTATCATTGTCCCATCATCGAGGTATCCGATTGCTTGATTTTGATCCTTCCCCTCTTTAATTAGATGGACGCGCATCTCTTCGCCCGGAAGCACAACAGGCTTAAGGGCATTCGCTAGCTTGTTTATATTCAAAACTGGAACGCCCTGGAATTCTGCAACCTTATTGAGGTTAAAATCATTAGTAATAACCTTAGATTTCATTACCCCTGCAAGCTTTACAAGTTTGGCATCGACTTCTTCTATATCAGGAAAATCTATATCCGAAATTTTTACTTTTATCATCTGATCCTTCTGCATTTTGTTCAATATATCCAATCCCCTTCTTCCCCTGTTTCGTTTAATGGGATCAGCTGAATCAGCTATCATTTGCAACTCATTCAACACAAAATTCGGAGTAACCAGAATCCCCTCAATAAATCCGGTGTCACAGATATCGGATATTCTTCCATCAATAATAACACTGGTATCAAGGATTTTATAGGATATTTCACTATCTTTACTCTCAGTAACGTCCTCATGTATTATCTTATCAAAAATAGAAATATATTCGCTATTGATAATAAAAAACATCATTACTGCAAAACTTATTACAAGATAGATTATGGATTTTAGGATATCAACCTGTTGTAGGGAGAAACTCGATAATATACTTGAGGTTGCGATTGCAATTAGGTGACTGAGAATAATCCCAACCACCAAGCCTATTATAGCTGAAATTAACATTCGCGATGAAAGAGAGTGTGATATATACTCAATCGCTATAATAATTAATAGTGAAATGGCCGCTGAGATTAATCCAGCCAAAACTGCTGCCTTGATTGAAACATCCATGTAATGAAGGGATGAAAATAGAACGGTGATAATAGTAAATATAATACGCAGAGTAATAATCATTAAATAGCTCCTTATTTAAGGAAAAGATATATACATAATGAAAGTGTGATTGTCGGTAATAGGGATCTATATGCTGATTTTCTTCCTGAATACAAGTGATGGAGGAATTATGAAGATAGGGCATCTGAGACTATATTGCCCGCCTCTTCAATATCTATATCCTTTGATAAGGCAATTTCATGAATAATTAGTTGGTAAGCATTCTCGTATAGTTTCCTTTCCATTATTGATAATTCCTTTTCCTTGCCCCGTTTATATAAATCACGAGTAACCTCAGCAACTTCATTTATTGAACCCCTTTTTACCTTGTCGATATTGTTTTGATATCTGAGCTTCCAATCATCTTCTATATTGATCTCATCCTTGCTTAATAGATTCAATACCTTGTTGATATCCTTCTTAGATATAATACTTCTTATCCCAATGCTTATAGCATTCTCAACTGGAATCATAACCTTCATACCATTGTTAATAATGTTAATTATATAGTAATCATCACTCTTTCCTAAAATCATCTTTTTAGATATTTCATGAATTATCCCAACACCATGCATTGGATAGACAATCTTGTCACCTACATTAAACATAAATATCTCCCCTTTACGTAAACATCACACACTATTAGTATGAAAGATATTGCCGACTCAACTATAGTAGAAGTTATAGCTATTGTCGAATGGTTGTGAATTTCAAATAATTCTCTGTGCTAAGTGGAAATTGATGATAGCACAGGAGAGTAAATATTTTAGTCTGATAATAAAATATTCGGAGTCTGTATGTAAGCATAAGGAATAGTTAAAGGATTTATTTCTTCTTGCTTATTGAATTCTCTTCTCAGACGAGGAATATTTTATATTTATTAAATCGACATTTATAAATATATGATTATTCTATTCATAAAAAAAGAGAATTATCAAGAATATTTTTATAACTATTCCCTTTATAATTAGGATTATTCTTCAATTATAACTCCCTCTTTCTCCATATACCTATCTAAAACAGATTTCATCTTTCGATGGTTCCCTTCACATGTCTTAGTGGGCTCACTGCCCCATAACATTATTTCATCTTTTACATCAGTACAATTCATTGAGGGTAGAAGTCCAGTTACCTCACATATCTCGACATGGTGGACTCCGCGCGGTTGAAGTGGGAATTGTGGAGCCTTCATCCCATTATAAACGCCTTTCATGTAATGTCCCCAAATAGGAGCAGCAACCGCTGAACCGCCTTGATGTTTTCCAAGGGAGAGGAAGGGTTGATCATAACCCACCCATACCACTGTAGCGATGTCAGGTGTAAAACCGCAAAACCACGCATCTGTCCAGTTTGTGGTAGTGCCGGTCTTGCCAGCACATTCTTGTTTAAACTCAGCTATTCGCCTGATTGAATCATGAGGAGTGCCTCTTGAGACAACGGATTTCATCAGGGATGTCATAATATAGGCTACATTCTCAGGGATAATCTGAATGGTTTCATTCATCTCCTTCTGGGCAATTATATTTCCAATCTCTTCCTCGCAATTTAAAATTTCATTACCATCTCTATCAATGACATATCTTATCGCAAAGGGGATCACATCCCTACCCCTATTGGCATAGATGGCATACCCCGTAGCCAACTCAAAGGGTGTTATTTCATTAGTGCCCAATGCCATTGCTGGATTGGGGTTAAATCTCCACTCAGGGCACTTAATCAACTTAGAAGCAAATTCAATTATCCTATCTGGTCCAATAATATCGTAAATTCTCACTGAGATAATGTTTATAGAGCCGGCTAATGCCTTCCTGATCTTGACCAATCCAGAAAACCTGTCCTCATAATTACCAGGACTCCAGGTCTCTCCATCAGCATGGATATTGGCTATGGGTGCGTCAGGTAGAGCTGTGCCGGCATTGATAAGTTTTGATTCTATGCCAGCTCCATATACAAAGGGTTTGAATGCTGAACCGGTCTGCCTTCTTGCCTGTATTGCTCTATTGTACTGATTATCAACACTAAAATCAGAGCCACCAATCATAGTTGTGATGTACCCGGTTGATGGTTCAATAGCGATTAGGGCGCCCTCAGCCTTTAGGGTCGAGGAGATGGTAGAAATATTCTCCCGAAAGATCTCAATGGCATGATTGCATGGCCCGGATTCTATCAATAGGGTAATTGCATCAAATGAATCAACCAATTCGTCAATCATCTTTACATTGAAACGGGCTACTTCATCGTCCCTAACCAAAACATCGGGAAGATTGAATATATTTCTTAATGAACCATATACCTTAAATAATTCTGTGTCTACGGAGTCGCTGCAATAGGCATTGGCTTCTTCTGATATCTTATTTTGCCTGTTAAGACCATCTTTAAGGTATAGTTTCCCGAGCTTTTGCCTCTTTAGGCTGAGGGTTGTGTAAACGCTCAATCCTTGATTGTAAATGACATCCTTGCCAAATCTCATTATGAGTAGTTGTCTAACATAATCGGTAAAATATGGGGCATTATCTTCGATTTTAGAGAAGGCTGTTCTGGTGGGTGATTTTGTCTTTAGGGAATCGATAAATTCAGGCCAAAATTCTTTATAAATTTTGTCTGCCGCTTCTCTTGATAAGAAACCCGCCTTTACCATTCTATTTAGAATATTCCAATTCTTCTCATATGCATTGTGTGGATTGAGAAAAGGGGAGTATGCAGAAGGGGCGGAGGGCAGCGCAGCCAAAACAGAACTCTCAACAAGATTTAGATGTTTTACATCTTTATCAAAGAATAATTGTGCGGCAGAAGCTATTCCATAGCATCCATGACCAAAATAGATTTGATTGAAATACATCTCAAGAATCTCTTCTTTAGAAAATTTCTTCTCTATCTGCAGGGCCAAGAGCGCTTCTAAAAATTTTCTCGAAAATGTTCTTTCTCCTTTGGTAAATAATCTTTTAGCAATCTGTTGAGTAATTGTGGAGCCGCCTTGAACAATCCTCCCAGCAATTATATTTTTTACCATAGCCCTAATGATTGCTATTGGATTGATCCCAAAATGTCTATAAAAGGCGCTATCCTCAGTTGCGATAAAGGCGTTTATTAGATTCCTCGGCAGTTCCTCAAAGGAGACTAAGTATCTCTTTTCTTGGAATAATTCTGCAATTAAATCTCCATCAACATCATAGAGCCTCGTCGGAATGCTTGGTTGGAATTTTTTTAGATTCTCAATGCCTGAAAAATTTTTAATCACGGATGTAATATATCCAAATAAGGAGCCCCCAATGAGAGAAATAATCAATATGCAGAATATTAAAATCCTGTTTATTCTGTATGATTTTATCATTTTAAGAAGAAAGGTATTGATTTTATTTAATATTCTTTTCATATACATTTACATTGTTTAAATTCCCCCTTAGGGTTAGGGAGAATCCTTTTCTCAATAAGCGAGTAATAGTTACTGAGTATATTCGGCCATATAGGCGCGGTCATTGAAATTGATCTGAATGGTTCCCTGTATCTGTTCACTCTATTTAGATTTAAGTTTATATACACCATCCCAATTTTTTGGTGGTGGCTTGATGGAAAATTCATAGCATCGTTCATAGTAGGTTTTACTGGGGCCATCATCCTTTGAAATTTTCAAAATAGACCTGAAGAGTGATCTTGCCTTTTTCCAATCTCTATTCCTGAAATGCTCCACTGCATTGTTATACATATTCAAAATATCCATAGTCTGATCAGATAATTCCCCTTCTTTGCCTATCAGTTCGTATACCTGAATCGGAACATCCTTGCCAACAACCTGAATAACATCCAGTTGCCTTGCAACAATGTGATCCTTAGCCGCATTATAAGTGCTCTCGCTTATCATTGTATAGGTTTCATAGTTCTTATTCGCCCCTTCTAATCGAGATGCCAGATTTACCGAATCTCCCATTACAGTATAATCCATCCTTGTTCTAGAGCCCATGTTCCCAACAACTGCAACTCCTGTATTCAAGCCCATCCTGACGTATAATTCATGCTTGCCATGCTTCCTCCATGCCATTCTCATGTCCTTCAATCTATTCTGCATATCAATAGCAGCCAAACATGCCTTTATTGCGTGATCCTCAAGGTGTTGAGGAGCCCCATAGAAGGCCATAATGGCGTCTCCTTCATACTTATCCACAGTGCCATTATGTTTTAATATTATATCCGTCATTTCAGAAAGGTATTCATTTAACAAATGCACCAGATCGGTCGGTGATAAGGCTTCAGATATAGCTGAAAATTGCGCTACATCCGAAAAAAAGATGGTTAGGAAACGACTCTCTCCCCCAAGCTTTAAAAGTTCTGGTTCCTTTATAATCTCATCTATAACCTTAGGGGAGAGATAATGAGAAAAAGCGTGTTTTATAAATCTCTTTTGACTCTCCTCTCTCATGAATTTAATCGCAGCAATGGTCGCTGATGGGAGAAAGATAGCTAGAGTAGCACCTAATTCGTCAAATAGGATGTTGAATTGTGCAAAGAGTATGATGTTTAACAGATTGATAAAAAAAAGGGACATGATAATCACAGGCACAGATATTCTTGCGCCCATTCTCTGTGTAACAATACCCATTATAATAGCTAAAATAAACATGATACAATAATTTGTGAATCTGCCAATTTTGTATATGAATGATTTATTAATTATTGTATTCACAATATTATGATGTATCCCCACCATCATAAATTCGGGGTATATTGTTACAGTTCCTAAATCCTGGGTTCCCGTAGCAGTTAAACCTATGATAGCTATCTTATCTCGAAGGTTTTCAACCCTCATCACAATATTTATTGCTTTGAGATAATTCTTGAGATCATAAAGCTCTTCCTCTAAACCTGAAGATTTTGCCTTAATTAGTTCCCCTTCAATCCTATGAATTTCTTCTGTGATGGGTTTTGCATAACCCTTCTCTATATCCCTTATCTTACTTCTTATTTTCTCAATATTTTGCGACTTCTCTCTCTTAATAGATAGATCGCTAACTGAATTGTATTCATTGTATCTTTTCGCTAATTCGCCATAGAGCCTGCTCCTTTCTGTGATCCCAGATAGTCTCTCCTGCTCATCAAAGAAATCGTATATCTCTTCTTTGATTAGAGGATATTCCAAAAGCGAATAAAAGGAGAGATGTTGAAAAGACTCCTCCAAGGGGCCGGGACCCGCCCAATTGATATACATCATTCCCCTCTTGTCTATTGGAATGCTTATATCCTCTCTTTGATAGGAAATTGGATTGATCGCGTCCTTCAGGATTATGCTTTCTCCTGGGTTAATGAGAATACTATCATTATTCACACTATATATATCCATGAGCATAACAAGCCCCATGTGGAAGTATATCCTACCTTGAAAAAGCCTGACAAGCCTTATCCTTCTCTCAATGCCATCAGTATCTGGGTCCCTGTCAACAAATCCAAAGGAATGTGCGGCTTTGACAAGTTCTGGTATGGGTATAGCGATGTCTACCCTATCAGGATCAATTAAACCTTTGTATTCATCTATCCTCTCCATGGGTACTTGTATTGAAGCCCGATTAACAAATCGCCTCCTGGCCTTCTCTATCTCCTCTTTTTGATCATTGTCGATATCAGATATCTCTAATGTCTCCTTCTTGAAGTGATAGGGTAGGATCACCCTCTCTGCATATCTGATTCCATCTGCCAGCATTTTGTCGTTGTCCAGTTCAACAGCGGCCAATTCATTCCTACGGATTCTCTTCCCTTTCTCAATTTTATTATTTAACTCTTCTATTTTTTCTCTGTTAAGTTGCTTTAATGAGTGGTCTTGAAATTCAAAATCGAATGTTACCTGCCTTATCCCCACTTCCTTTAAAACCCCTAACCCATTTGCATATTTATGCCTTGGCCAGGGATACTCCCCTACATTATTAATGCTGCTTTCATCGATATTTAGGAATACCAATTTATCCCATTCAGAAATCATAGGTTTAATTTTAAATCTCAAATCATAGAGCCGCACCTCGAAAACCTCATACATCTCTGTATAGCTGAATAAAACTATAACGAAAAGGGAGATTAGTGCAACAATTATACCAGAGAGATTGTTATTCCCAATAAAATCTTGAAGCCTTTGAATACTCTTCTTTATCAATCTATATACGCTCTTTGGGTTTGTCGTAATAAAAAGTGCTATTTGCCTGATACAGAAAAAAGCCTTCATCCCATACTGATGGGTAGATGAAGGCATCTCTCCTCCTATATCCAAATATAATCATAAATGCATTCAAACAAGGATATAATACTATCCTGTATATATTTCTCTTTAAGGCCTCTCGGCAACAGTGATAAATAGATTTATTTTACTCTTTTTTCTCCATGCTACTATCTTCAGGGTTTTCCCAATAGTTGTCTTCCCGATAACCTCCACAAGGTCTTCATATTGTTTAATATTTTTTTTGCCGACCTTAATAATTACATCGCCGACAATTAGCCCCCCCTTCTGAGCAGGGCTATTCTCAATCAATCCGCCTATTAGCGCTCCATCCGTTGATTTAAGCCCGAGTTCCTTTGCATACTCTTCAGTCAAGGGCACAATCTGGACTCCGATATAACCTCTCTTTACTTTTTTGTATTTTTTTAATTGAGCCAGAACCGATTTTGACGTATTGATTGGAATAGCAAAACCGATACCCATATTGCCGCCGCTTCTAGTGTATATCATCCTGCTAATGCCGATTACCTCTCCATCAATATTTATCAGCGGCCCTCCTGAATTACCAGGATTGATCGATGCGTCAGTTTGAATATGTGACTGAGAGCTTCCCATTAGGTCTATATCCCTTCTTCCTGTCGCGCTTACAACGCCAACAGTAAAGGTTTTGTCAAAACCGAATGGATTTCCAATTGCTATTGCCCAGTCGCCTACTCTTACCTTATCAGAATCTCCTAAGAATACAGGATCTAACTCCTCCTTAGCGTTTATCTTGAGTAGGGCAATATCAGTTCTTTCATCAGAGCCAATGACCTTTGCCGTAAATGATTTTTCTCTAATCTTTACTGTGACCGTGTCAACGCCAGCTATAACATGATGATTTGTACAGATATAGCCATCCTTTGAAAGGATAAAACCAGTGCCTAGTCCGGTCCGTTTCTGTACCCTTGATCTTGATCTTGGTCTTGGCATTCCAAAGAATTCCTGAAAAAAGGGATCATTAAAGAATGGATGTGATGGCAGCTTTACTGTCTGTTCAGTGCTTATTGATACAACCCTATCCTCATATAGCCGGTATATCTCCCTGAAGGTTTTTTGAAGATGCAATGCCTGTGAGCCTTCATTGTGTTTCTTAATTGGTGACTTGCTAAATTCACCAAAGACCGGCATCTCGCTATGAGAACATGAGAAATAATAAAGAGAAAGAAAGAGGATATTGGAAAGAAAAATTGGAATAAATATTTTTGTTTTTGATTTCATTTGCTAAACACTCCTAAAATATTAATTAGTAACTTTTTTGGATGTATCTTGCCATCCCTCCAGGACTTGAGATGATGGCACTACCTAGGTCATTAATTAAGATCTTGTTATAAATTTGAGACTATACACTTTATGATTACTCAATCTCAGTATGATTATTAAAAGTGTGTATAGTTACAGGAGGATATCTTACTTCCCTTTTGATAATGGTAAGTGTCACATATATACCTATTATCTTGGTAGATGCAATTATAATTTTACTTTTATACCATTTTTCATGTGATTTTGTATAAGACAAGTCTACATAAGCATTTCTATTATGAGAATCGAATTATTTAAATAATAAGTGCAGTTATGTTACCCTTTACTAGAGGTATTTACAAGCTAAATACTGATATTTATATCAGTTCATAATTAATTCTATATTTAAAGTTAAAAAAGCATGAAACAATTTGTAACATGTTTAATTTTTTTATTATCATATAATGAATGGGATGTATTATTGTATCACTGTTGGAGTACGTTCATCATCAATAAAACAGTAGATAAGGTTCAGTTTGGATTTCCAAATATTATTTCTGTTTGATTAAGGATTGATGAATATTTCATAATGTGGTTTTTGCCCTAAATGATATCATTTTATGAGTATTATGAAAAAATTTATTAATTAGTATTAATAATTAAGAGATTTTGATTTACAAAAAATCTATATTTTTTGATATTGTTTCAGGAATAATATTTTTTGGAAAATTAGACCTCTAAAGCCAAGAGGGTTGCTAGCTCAATTGGTAGAGCACCTGACTCTTAATCAGTAGGTTCCGAGTTCGAGTCTCGGGCAACCCAGATGTCCGTCACCCAATAAAATCTATTAGAAAGGAAAAATCAACTTGAAATTATTGAGCTAATAGTACAATGGTTATCATATAAGGCGAGCGTGGCGGAATTGGCAGACGCGCCAGATTTAGGATCTGGTGCCGTAAGGCGTGGGGGTTCAAGTCCCTTCGCTCGCATCTATTGCGGGAATAACTCAGTGGTAGAGTGCAACCTTGCCAAGGTTGACGTCGCGGGTTCGAATCCCGTTTCCCGCTAATTGTTTACATTTGGAATATAATCCCCTTCCTCAGTATAATTGAGTAACAAAACGATTATTCTAGGTTTATTTATTGTTAAATGTTTACAGTGCCGGAAGTATAACATTATAGCTTTATCCTGAACCTGTTTAAGGGTATCCCCTGTTTGTATCATTTTTTCGAATGGAGCCTGCAGATAAGCCTTTGCTAAGCCTGACAAAGGGATTTTAGTAAGTGAAGAGGATGAGAAGAATCTGAAGATTGTCATCCTTGAATTTACTAACAGATTAGAAGCCTTTGGGATTTGTATGAAGGATAGTTCCATTTTATTATATTTGAGGTTATAAATACAGGAGGCTGCCTGTTCAGAGGATAACAAGGGTTATCCCTAAGGGATTAATATTCCAAATTTCACTACCAAATGTAATATTATCATTTCATAGTTTGGAGAAAAAAATTGGAAATTGTAGAAAAAAAATTAGAGAATGCAAGAATGGAACTTGAGATTGAGGTTCCAATAGATCGTATAGAGAAGGAGTATAGATCTGTTTTTAATAAGCTCAGGAGTGATAGTAAGATCAATGGTTTTAGAAAGGGGAAAGCCCCGCTTGAATTGATAGAAAATAAATACAAGAGTGTAGCTGACAGGGAAGTGAATGAAAAAGTTGTAAAGACAGCTTATATTGATGCAATAAAGGAAAAAGAATTAACACCTATTGGGGTGCCTGAATTTCACTATGAAAGGATTGATAGGGGCCGTCCCTTCTTATTTAAAGCAACATTTGAGATTACTCCAAGCGTGGATTTAGGTGAATATAAGGGTTTTACAGTTGAGAAGATGGACTCTTTAATTGAAGAGGGTGACATAAAAACCGAAATTGAAGCATTGAGAAAGAGAAACGCTAAATTCTCCAAAAAGGAGGAGGATGAGCCGGTATTGATGGGGGATCATGTAAAAATCAGCATAAAGCGTATTGATAATGTTGAAGAACATGAAATAGGGAATATGGAATTTAAGGAATTTACTTTTGTTGTTGGTGAAAACAGCGATGAATATACCTTTGATAATTATATTACCGGAATGAAGGTTAACGAGGAAAAGGAGATAGAGATTGAATATCCAGTTGATTATGAAGTGCCGGGGATTGCTGGTCAAAAGTTGAAGTATTTGGCTAAAATAAATGAAATAAATAAAATTGCATTGCCTGAGCTTGATGATGAGTTTGCTAAGGATATTGGAGATTATTCATCATTAGAAGAACTCAGTTCAACAATTAAGGAAAATCTTGAGATTTATATTAGAGAAAACGCCAAAAATAAGGTTAAGGATGAGTTGCTCAATAAAATAATTGAGAATAGCACCTTTGATTTGCCAATATCAATGGTGAAAAGGGAGATGGAGGCGATATTTATGAGGATTCGTGAGAGGTATGGCTTTCAGGGAAAGAGTATTAGTGAGTTTGCTTCTGAAATGAAAATGAACGAGGAAGAGTTTGCTGAACAATTAAGAGAAGAGGCTCTATATTCTATAAAATCGACTTTAGTCCTTTCTGAGGTTGCTCGTAGGGAGGAATTAAAGATTTCAGAGGATCGATATAAGGAAATTTATGAGAATATCGCTAAGAGGACTAATACAAAGATAGATGATATTGAAAAATTATACAATGAGGGAGGGGCCAGGAAAAATATTGAGTCAGAACTACTGATGAGTGATGCAATGGATCTGATTTATGATAATGCTATCATACAGAAAAAGGAGGCGGTTCCCTTTGCTGAATTTATAGAAGAGACAGGGAGAAGGGGGATGAGATGATTGATGTTGAGTAGGAGTTGTAACTAATCTGTTGATGTTGAAACATATTATTAAGGGATTGTTTATGATAATATTCTGTAATTATTCTGGAGGATTTAATTTATGAGCTTGATTCCAATAGTAGTTGAACAGACGTCGCGTGGAGAGAGGTCCTATGACATCTATTCAAGGTTATTAAAGGATAGAATCGTATTTCTTGGTGAGGCTGTTGATGATCATATCTCAAGCCTTGTAATTGCTCAGATGTTATTTTTGGAAGCAGAAGATCCAGATAAGGATATTTATTTGTATATTAATTCACCCGGCGGTGTCGTAACATCAGGGTTAGCGATATACGATACAATGCAATATATCAAACCCGATGTCGCTACTATATGTATTGGACAAGCTGCATCAATGGGATCACTTCTATTGGCAGCAGGAGCCAAGGATAAACGTTCTGCGCTGCCAAATGCTCGAATCATGATTCATCAACCAATGGGGGGATATCAGGGCAAGGCATCGGATATTGAGATTCATGCAAGGGAGATTTTAAAAATTAAACATAATCTCAATCAAATTTATTCCTTGCATACTGGGCAGGAAATTGATAAAATAGAAAAGGATATTGAAAGGGATTACTTTATGTCTGCTCAGGAGGCTTTGGATTACAGGCTGATTGATAAAGTCATAGAGAGGAAATGATAAAGAACATTAAGCAACCAACTCATAATTGAGCAATCTATGATCATATGATATAGTTCAAAGGTTGCAGATTCATCTATCTAATTCTATTCAAGGGACTTAAGTAGTTTTTATTGTTACATAAATAGTAATCTCAGCCTTGTGGAGTGGGTGAATTGTGAAAGGCGCTTGTAATCACAAAGATTTACTATATTTTTGTTGTAAGAGAAATTCCATAAATGTGTGTGCAGTTTTTGTAGCGGATCAAATTGCACATCAATCCTAAGCCCGAAGCCATTAGGGTTCAGGAGAACTCCTTTTAGGTGTATTCAATTCAGACCCCCGCTTCAAAGGGCTGTGGGTGAATGAAAATTTGATTGAGAATAAAAAGGAGAGAATGTGACATCAAAAAAGAAGAGTACAAATGATAGATTGTCCTGTTCATTTTGTGGTAAACATCAGAGCCTAGTTAAAAAGCTTGTTGCAGGACCTGGTGTTTTTATCTGTGATGAATGTATTGAGCTTTGTAATGAGATTGTTTCAGAGGATTGGGAAATCAGTTTTCTTGAAAAAGGCATAAGTGAGTTGCCCAAACCAAAAGAGATAAAATCCATTCTTGATCAATATGTCATTGGCCAGGAAAATGCAAAGAAGATGCTCTCTGTTGCAGTTTATAATCACTACAAACGAATAGCAAATAATTATAATCTGAAAAAGGATGATGTTGACCTAGAGAAGAGTAACATCCTTTTGATTGGCCCAACCGGATGCGGTAAAACTCTGCTTGCACAGACTCTAGCAAAAATTCTTAAGGTTCCTTTTGCTATTGCTGATGCGACTTCACTAACTGAAGCGGGTTATGTGGGTGAAGATGTAGAGAACATCCTTCTTCGTCTGATCCAGAATGCTGATGGTGATGTGAAAAAGGCGGAGAATGGTATTATTTATATTGATGAGATAGATAAAATTTCCCGGAAGTCGGAAAATCCTTCAATTACTAGAGATGTTTCTGGTGAAGGTGTTCAGCAGGCCCTTTTGAAAATTATTGAAGGCACCATCGCTAATGTCCCGCCCCAGGGGGGAAGGAAGCATCCCCATCAGGATTTTATCTCCATAAACACTAAGAATATACTTTTTATATGTGGTGGAGCCTTTGTAGGACTTGAGAGGATTATCCAGGAGAGAATGGGCAACAAGATGGTTGGATTTGAATCGGATATCAAGTCCATAAAAGAGATAACTGTTGCGGATATCTTGGGCAATCTTCAAACCGATGATTTAGTAAAATTTGGATTGATACCTGAGTTTGCTGGAAGATTGCCAGCTATCGGAGTTTTACATGAATTAGATAAGGAAGCCCTCAGGGATATATTAACCAAACCAAAGAACGCATTAGTCAAGCAATATAAGCAGATATTTGCATTTGAGAATGTTGAACTAGTCTTCAAAGATGAGGCTTTAGAAGAGATCGCTAATACGGCATTGGAGAAGGAATCCGGAGCAAGGGGTTTGCGTTTCGTATTGGAAAAGATGATGCTTGATCTAATGTATAATGTTCCATCAGATTATGGAATATCAAAAGTTATAATAACTGAAGGTATGCTTAAGGATAACAAAAAGGCCAAAATTATTTATGAAAAAGAGGAGAAAACGGCTTGATTTTTCCAATTTTTCGTTCATAATTATAAAAGTTTAGATATTTATTCAGTTATGTAAAAATCGGCTAACTGAATGTATACAATTGGTGAAGATTTTAATAAGTAAATATCATAATAATCAAATATTCAGCAATAATTTCGGTGCTTATAATAATATATATAGATTGACCCTTAGCTGAGTATTTTTAAAAAGGATATTATGGAAAAAGAAAAAGATATAGATTTTAATGAAAAATATCCATTACTCCCTCTTCGAGATGTTGTGGTTTTCCCGCACATGGTAATTCCACTATTTGTGGGAAGAGATAAGTCTATTAAGGCGTTGGATGCCGCAATGAATGGCAATAGATTAATTGTTTTGGCATCACAGACTGATGCTCAGGTAGCCTCCCCACAGGAGAGTGATATCTATGAGATTGGCACAGTATCAGAGATATTACAACTCTTAAAATTGCCAGATGGAACCATCAAGGTCCTAGTGGAAGGTCTTTCAAGAGGATATATCGAAAGTTATAATGATTTGAACAAGGATTATTTTGAAGTAAGTATAAAGAATATTGAGAGGGATGTTGAGGTAGGTTCAGAGTTAGTTGCATTAAAGCGAAAGCTTATAGATACATTTGAAAAATATATAAAGTTAGATAAAAAGGTCCCAGCTGAAGCACTAACTACCATATCAGATATTGAAGACCCTTCGCAGCTATCGGATATGATCGCTTCTTACGTCAATATGGGAATGACATACAAGCAGACTCTTTTGGAAATTGCTAACCCAATTGAAAGGATAGAAAAACTAATATCACTCATTCAGGGTGAAATTGAGGTGGTACACATTGAGAAGAAGATTCAGGGTAAACTTAGAAATCAGATGGAAAAGACCCAAAAGGAATATTATCTAAATGAACAGATGAAGGTGATAAAAAAGGAGTTAGGACAGGGTGATGAAGTGGAGGATGAGGTTGAAGAACTTAAGAAATCCATTGAAGAAGCCAAAATGAGTAAGGAGTCCAAAGCAAAGGCATTAAAGGAACTTAAAAGGCTTGAAAAGATGCCCCCGTTATCTGCGGAATCAGCAGTTGTTAGAACATATATTGAATGGCTTAGAGATGTGCCGTGGTTTAAAAAAACACGGGATAATGGAGATGTCGATCACGCTTTGGCAGTACTAAATGAGGATCACTATGGACTTGAAGAGGTAAAGGAGAGGATTATTGAATTTATTGCAGTTAGACATCTTTCCAAAAAATTGAAGGGACCAATTCTTTGCTTTGTCGGGCCTCCTGGTGTAGGAAAAACCTCCCTTGGTAGATCTGTGGCAAGAGCCCTGAACAGAAGGTTTGTCAGAATGTCATTGGGAGGAGTTAGAGATGAGGCAGAGATCAGGGGACATCGCAGAACCTATGTCGGAGCCTTGCCTGGAAGGATTATTCAGATGATGAAAAAGGCAGGCACTGTAAATCCAGTATTTCTTTTGGATGAGGTTGATAAGATGTCCATGGATTTTAGGGGAGATCCCTCCTCTGCTCTGCTTGAAGTGTTAGATCCGGAGCAGAACAATTCATTTGTTGATCACTATATGGAGGTGCCGTATAACCTCTCTGATGTATTGTTTATCACTACTGCAAATATACAGCATGGTATCCCCCTTCCATTGCAGGATAGAATGGAAATAATTGAGATCTCCAGTTATACAGAGCTTGAGAAATTAAATATAGGTATGAGGTTTCTGCTCTCAAAGCAAATTACTGAAAATGGATTAAAACCGGATAATATTGAATATTCTGAGGATATGATGCTCTATACCATCAGGCATTATACAAGGGAATCCGGTGTCAGAAATCTGGAAAGGGTAATAGCAAAGGTCTGCAGAAAAGTAGCAAGGGAGGTTGTAAAAGGCGGGGATGGTTTTAAAAAGATTATAATAGCTGAGGTTCTACATGAGTATTTGGGACCAATAAAATATAAATATGGGACCAAAGAGCAATGTAATGAGATTGGCCTTGCTAATGGACTTGCCTGGACAGAGGTGGGCGGTGATATTCTTCACATTGAAGCCTCCCTGATAAAGGG
Organism: Spirochaetota bacterium; assembly: GCA_034190085.1. Taxonomy (NCBI): domain Bacteria; kingdom Pseudomonadati; phylum Spirochaetota; species Spirochaetota bacterium. Next base: position 90,697 of record JAXHTS010000073.1, on the reverse strand, counting down.
GAAGGGGAATCTCATCTTAACGGGAAAGCTGGGTGAAGTGATGCAGGAATCAGCACAGGCTGCATTTACCTATGTTAGAGCAAATCAGCAGTTTTTCAATATTAAAGAAGAAGTGATCAGAAAGCATGATGTTCACCTTCATGTCCCAGAAGGAGCAATCCCCAAGGACGGCCCATCTGCAGGAATAACGATGGCGGTTGTAATTGCATCAATACTAAGCAATATGCCCATAAGGTGTGATGTGGCGATGACTGGTGAGGTAACACTTAGAGGAAAGGTGTTGCAAATAGGGGGTCTTAAGGAAAAAGTTTTGGCTGCTCACAGGGCTGATCTAAAGCATGTGATTATCCCTAAAGAGAATGAGAGGGATCTTGAGAAGATACCCGAACATGTTTCAAAAGAGATGTCCTATTATCCTGTGAGCACAATGGAAGAGGTATTATTCCTCTCTTTTGAGACACCAGATAAGTTGTTCAAGGATAGAGAGAAAACACGGATGCTATCCGATAAATTGAAAGAAAACTCTGAAGAGAAGTCTGAGGAGAAGAAGGAAGAATTAATTGTCGATTCAAAGGAATGGGATGCTGAGGAAACGATCCCTTCGATGTAAATGCTTACCTCTATCTAAGGGGTAAGATTGTGATTAGATCTTTTCGAAATGCACAATAAACTTATTTGATGTGTCCTTAAATGCATCTTTTAATGAGTTAGCATAGAATGAAAGAATTCTAAAACCATTCCCAGTAATAAACGCCTCTATCTCCTCTTTCGTAAAAGCCCTCATAACATGCTGATCCAGAATAACCTTATCAGTTGAGAAGATGTATTTATATTCGACCATTACTAATGTTTTGGATTCTTGATCCTTTAATAGACGAAATCCTCTTTGTCGTTCTATTGTAATGCCATTGATGTAGGTTGTTGAGACATGGCTAATCGGCCTATGCTGTATTTTAATCAGCGGTTTCGAGTTCCATATCTCAAATAATCCCATGCCCTTTGACTTGAGAGCTCTATTCGTGTTTATTAATACCCTATTTACATCATTATCATCTATCATATAGTTAAAAGAACCAAACAGGGATATAATTATATCGAATTCTTGATTATAATCAAAGCTCGACATGTCGCCCCATATGAATTCCGCTGCGTCGGGGAATCTTAAATTTGCTATTTTAAGCATATCCAGACTCTTGTCCATCCCAAGACATCTTACATCTGATTTGTTTAGATGAAAGAGATGTTCCCCTGTTCCACAACCAAGATCGAGTAGCGAGGGTTTGATGTTATCCTTTAATAATGATTTTATAAGCAATACATCGTTATTAATATTACGGCCTCCCTCTTCAATGGAGAAATAGTATTCAGCTAATTCATGGTAGAGTTTCATCAGAAGATCCTCTGACAAGCAATAAGAATCAAGATGGTGGTATTGGGATGAATGTTGTGTGTTCACTCATGTATTCAAATATCCATCATGGGAAATTTAGTTTTGAGTTCAGATAATATTCTCTTCTCTATATCATCCGTTTTCGTAAGACACAAAATTTCATTTGCAAGGGCTTCACATTCATCAATTGTAACTGATCGTATAATACGTTTTATCTGATACATGAATGAAGACCCCATAGATAGATTCCTGAATCCTAATCCTAAGAGAAGCATAGTATATTTTGGCTCGCCTGCCATTTCACCGCAAATTGATAGAGGCACAGAATATTGATTCGCAATATCCACAATATATTTCAGAAGTCGTAAGACCGATAGGTTAAGTGGATTATATAGGGATGATATTTTTTCGCTTATCCTGTCAACTGCAAGGGTGTACTGTACAAGATCATTTGTGCCAACTGAAAAGAAATCACAATATTCAGAGAGGATATCAGCGTTTATTACGACCGATGGTACTTCTATCATTATTCCTATGGGAATATTTGCATCAAAGGGTATACGTTCTCTTCTAAGGTCATTCATTATATCATAAACAATATTTTTTGCCCTTATGATTTCTTCCACTGTTGAAATCATAGGAAACATCAATTTCACATTACCGAAATAACTGGCCCTTAAGATTGCCCTGATCTGAGTGATAAAAAGGTCAATATTCTGCAGACTAAATCTTATGGCACGACAACCTAGGAAGGGATTTCTCTCTTTATAATCATCGGTATATGAAAAAATTTTATCGCCACCAACATCTAATGTCCTGATTGTAACAGGATCAGGATTAAAATAATCAACAACCTTTCTATATTCTTTTAATTGGTTCTCTTCATCAGGTAATGATTTATCGAGAAAGAGAAATTCAGACCTGAAAAGGCCTATTCCCTGAGCTCCATGCTCTTTGACAATATCTCTCTCAATGGGTAGTTCTATATTTCCATGAATGGTGATCTCAACATCATCCAGGGTTACAAATGGCAAATGGGTTAGTTTTGCAAGATCAATCTCTAAAAGCCTTAGATTCTCTTGACACTTGACATATGAATCAATATCCTCTTTATCAGGGCCTATTATCACCTCCCCATGAATCGCATCAACTATGACAAGGTCTCCATCCCGCACAATCGATGTGCCGTATATGCTCCCTACTAGGGCGGGTATTTCCAGGGCTCTTGCCATAATTGCGGTATGAGAGGTTCTGCCTCCCTTGTCTGTTACAAAGGCCAACACATTCTCTCTATTCATCATCGCTGTATCAGAAGGTGTAAGATCGGATGCGAATACTATTGCCTCCATATCCAAATTGGCTATATTTGATTCATCATTTTTTTGTAGATTGTTTATTAAACGTTTACTTATGTCAGAGAAATCAATTATTCTCTCTCTAAGGTATTCATCTTCAATAGAACTCAATCCTCTAATCAGTTCTAAAGAAATATCATTCAGCACCCATTCGACATTTCTCTTTTCTTTTCTTACAGTCTCTTCAACTCTATTATCAATAAGTGGATCTTCTAAAACAAATAGATGACTTCGGAAAATATCTGCCATATCCTTTGAGAGATTATCAGCAATTTGCTCCTGTATTGCCACAATCTCCTTTTTGGTCTTCTCTAAGGCTTCCACAAATCTCTTGATTTCATTCTCAATTTGACTTTCATTAATCATATATTGAGGTATTATTATACTAATCCCCTTGTGTATATATGCCTTTCCCATTCTAATTCCTGGGGAGGCTATTATCCCCTTTATTTTTTTAGACATTTATTTCCCCTCTATAATATGAGTCATATATTATAATTTACATGAAAGGTCGTTCGAAAATATCACGCTCAATTATAACTTTCATAATAAGTGAATATTCTCTTCTATTGCTCTTTAAAAAGATCATAGTCTCATTTGATCCATTTCTTCACATTTTGAGTGTAGTATTTAAAAAATATTATTATCGCCTATTATTTTAGCTTGATATATTTTACAGTTTAATTCCAATATGATTTATTGGCAAGATGATAAAATAAATTAATAACTAAATTATAAACATTGTTATCTCTAAGTTCTTACAAATAGCAAAAGTATTGCAGTAATAGCTACTGCAGGAGGGAACGCTCATCGCTTTTTGAAAAGTTACTATATCTTCTTTTCTTTTTATGAATAGTCGTATAGTTTTTTTATCACAGATTAATATTGAAAACGTTTAATCATAAAAAATCAATAAGATTTTCAAAGAATGAATGAGAATAATGTGTATTTTTAATAAATATAATACTTATTGAAAACAGAAATCGTAGCCCATATTTATTAAGTAAAGGGTATGACTAGTAGATGTTAATCTCAAAAGCTAAAATGATTATTATAATTATTCTATGTAGTTCTATGACATTATGTGGAGTATGGGGGGAGAAGGATTTGACAAGATTAAGAGAATTGATGATAACTAAGCAAATTGAGGCTAGGGGAATTAGGGATAAGAGAGTATTACAGGTAATGAGAGGGATTGAGAGGCACAGGTTTGTGCTTCATCGAAATATAAATGAATCATATGAGGATCATCCATTACCAATTGGCCATGGTCAGACAATCTCGCAGCCCTATATTGTTGCCTTAATGACTGAACTCTGTGAATTGGATGGTGATGAGAAGGTTTTAGAGATTGGCACTGGTTCTGGTTACCAGGCTGCAGTATTATCCTTGCTCGCTAAGGAAGTCTATACAATAGAGATCATAGAGGCTCTCGGAAAATCAGCAAAGATGAGGCTTAAGGATTTGGGATATTACAATGTTCATGTGAGACTAGGGGATGGGTATTATGGATGGCCGGAAGAATCCCCTTTTGATGTAATTATTATTACAGCAAGTCCGCCGAAAATTCCTGAAACATTGCTTGACCAACTCAAGGAGGGAGGCATCATGGTTGCCCCAGTTGGGGAATTTACTCAACAACTTGTAAAACTTGAAAAGAAACAGAGTAAAATGGTGAAAAAGACAATTACATATGTAAGGTTTGTCCCGATGGTGCATTCAAAGAAGGAATAGGATTAACTAATCTTTATCATATGTAGGGATAAGTAATGCTTGAGAATCGAAGGGGATAGGCTATTAGAATTATTATTTACTTTCGTATTATTCTTTAAGTTTGAGATAATAGCGTTAAATTATGATTGGATAAATGATTTTATCAGTATACCTAAAATTTATTGAAAATAGGATGAATTATGCAAATTCAAAAGAATAAGGTTGTTACTCTTGAATATACCATAACCGATGAACAGAATAAAGTCATTGATAGTTCAGGAATTAGCGGACTGTTAACTTATATTCATGGTATTGGTAAACTAATCTCTGGACTGGAGTCTGCCTTAGCCGGTAAATCGGTAAATGACAAAATTAATGTTACTATTCAACCTGAAGAGGGTTATGGACATCGCGATGAAACACTACTTCATGTTATACCTAGAGATAAATTTGATGGATTCGGTGTTGATGAATTAAAGAAAGGGATGCAATTTCAGGCTAGAGGGTCATCAGGCATACAGCTTTTAACAATTGTCGATATTGAAGGGGATAATATTACCGTAGACAGTAATCATCCCTTAGCAGGAATTACAGCTAATTTTGATGTATTGGTTAAGGATATTCGTGAAGCAACGAGTGATGAGTTAATTCACGGACATACTCTTAATACTAATCAGTAATGTATTGATCGAGTATTAAGGGATTGTTGCCTTTTACTAAGGATAAGTGGGTAAAAGGGGCTATCCATTGCCCCGTAATGACTGCTTACGCAGGATAAATCCTAAAATATAATGAAAATTGAGGGGATTTATGGGATTTGAGACGCTAAGTAACTGGTTTTTAAAAAATCCAGTTTTGGGTCAGATTGTATCAATCTGTGGTGTTACCCTGTTGGCATTTGCAGTTTTTTCTATTACAAAGAAGTTTCTCTTTCATTGGCTTAGCAGACTAATACAAAAAAGCAAAACAGAGTGGGATGATCTGTTGTTGGATAAGGCGGTATTGCGTCGTATCGCATATATCGCTCCAATTCTTGTTGTATATAACTTTGCATATATAGTGCCTTCCATAGAACAGATTGTGCAACGTATTTCAATTGCTTTGATGTCATTGTTCGTTGTTATGATTATTGGAACAGCCTTAAGCGCTCTCAATGCTATTTATGATAAGCTTCAATATGCCAAGGGGAAACCTATTAAGGGATATATCCAGATTGTAAAAATTATAATATACATTTCCGGTGTAATAATTATTATCGGAATTCTTACTGGACGTTCGCCATGGTTTTTAATCAGCAGCATAGGTGCGTTAACCGCAGTAATACTTCTTATTTTTCGTGACACAATCCTGTCTCTTGTCGCAAGTATGCAGATGTCTTCCAATGACCTTGTCAGGGTTGGCGATTGGATTGAGGTGCCAGCATTTGGAGCAGATGGAGATGTGATTGATATTGCTTTGCATACGATTAAGGTACAGAATTGGGATAAGACAATAACAACAATTCCGACCCATAAGTTGATTGATGTATCCTTCAAAAACTGGCGTGGAATGCAGTTGACAGGAGGTCGAAGGGTCAAGAGAGCCCTCTATATCGATCAAGCAAGTATTAAATTTTGTACTGATGAGATGATACAACATTTCAGTAAATTAAGTTTGATTAGCGAGTATATAAAATGTAAAAATGAAGAGATTCTACAGTATAATAGGGATCGTGGTATAGATAATAATCAAATATTTAATGGACGGCGCTTGACAAATATTGGAACATTTCGAGCATACGTCGAAGCATACCTAAGGCAGCACGATAAGGTTCATAAGGGGTTAACCTGTATGGTTAGGCAATTAGCGCCAGGCCCTAGTGGATTGCCTTTGGAGATTTATCTCTTTATAAATGATACTGTTTGGACAAGTTATGAAGGAATCCAGTCTGATATATTCGATCATATTTTAGCAGTAGTACCTGAATTCGAACTCAGAATATTTCAAAATCCGACAGGTAAGGATTTTCAGAAAATTACGAGCTATCATTCGTCTTTCAATATGTAGGTTCTTCCCATCCCAACGTGAACTGAATACAGAGTTATATCATTCCTATCTTAATCCTTTATTCGCTTCCTTGTGAAATGTATTTATACAACAATGCTAAATATAAGATATTTTTTCATGTAAAGTTGGTCTCTAAGTGTTCCGATATGCTAATTAGACTAGTCTGTGGAGGTATCGGATAATGAGATATATGATAAGGTTTATTACATTTTTCTGGTTGATATCCATTTTTATTACATCATGTACACCTAGCAGGTCAGTTGTCAGAGATAGAGGTGTAAATCAGAGAGGAATAGGGCAGGTTTCTGCTGAGGGGGATGATGTAAGGCATTATCGTTATGAGGACGAGGGTAGGTATGAGCAAGTATCTCTTAAAAGAGGTAGCAGATACGATAGGGGTAATATCATTAAAGAAGAGGATAATGCTAATATATACAATAAGTTAGAGGGTGATGATGATTATAATAATGATAGGAATGATTCACTTTCGCAGAAGAGGTTCTATCAAAAAGGTTTAGCTTCATGGTATGGGAGAAGGTTCCATGGGAAGATAACAGCATCTGGGGAGAGATTCAATATGCATAGATTGACTGCTGCTCATAAGACTCTTCCCTTCGGAACAGCGATTCTTGTGAAAAATTTCGATAATGGAAAAGAGGTGAAGGTGGTGGTCAATGATAGAGGCCCCTATAGGGATGGCCGAATAATAGATCTCTCCTATGCTGCAGCTAAAGAAATCAATATGATAACAGATGGAGAGACTGAAGTAGGTATAAAGATAGTGAGGAATAGTAATTATAATAGATATGGCAGCAGGAGTTCAGGTAGGGATGAGATAGAACTTGTAGCGGGTGATAGTAGAAGGAGTATCTATGGCGAAGAGAATAATTTTTCAGATGATTTAAGCTCGAATCGTTATTCGATTCAGACTGGTGCATTCTATTCCAGGAGAAATGCGGAAAAGTTAAAGAGACGATTAGAGATTATGTTTGATAATCCTATCCGACTAGTGCATGAGGATGATATGTATAAGGTCAGGATTGGAGGCATCAATTCCTCAATAGATGTCAAGCGATATAAACAGAGATTAGTGGATGAGGATATACCATGTTTTGTGCATTTTAATAATGAATTGATCTCTCAGTAGAGGCATGAAGAGACGCTATAGCGGATTGAATTTATAATTCTTATTTGCTGAAATGATCGCTTTGGTTGAGAATTATTTTAACCTCCTATTAAATTAAGATGACTTCTCTGAGATATAGAGAAATCCCTTTCATTAAGCTTTTCATTGTTTTATTACAAACAGTCCAAGATATGTTCATAACATTTGATATTTGGATTATTAAAAGAAGGAGATTTTCAGTTTTTCAACGAATAGTTTGTTTCTTGAGAAGCGAAATTATACTAAAAGATTAATATTCATTTGCCTCTTTTTACCCTCCAGAGTATGTTTTAGGTAATTATATATGCTTTAAAAATTTATTGGAGAATGCTTTCGAAAAGCCGGTAGAATGTTCTTAAAAAACTATTGACAAATATTAACTTTATTGTTATTGTCTTATGTTTAAATATGCCCACGTAGCTCAGTTGGTAGAGCATTTGCATGGTAAGCAAAAGGTCACCAGTTCAAGCCTGGTCGTGGGCTAGGAGATGTTTGGCTAATATAACAGAATATTTTTCCAGATATTATAAACAGAATAATCAGTTAAACCATATATGTATAGATTTCTATATTATTTATGAAGAAATTCGGTATATGTGAGAAATACAAACCAATTAGTTATTCCCAAATTTCATTTAATGCTCCTTCATGTGTAATTTATGGTCTTTTTGAATGAATTTATGGGTTGTGGTTATTTGTTATTGTAAATTCAGAATACTATTTACTCGCATTCAAACTTCAATATTTAGTGTAATGAGTTTATCTTCCCTAATAACAATAAATCTTGATGGATTTTCAGATTATTTATAAAAAATTTATAAAAAAAGATGGAATTAAGTATAATTGTCCCTTATAATAGTCAGAGAAGAGATTATATTCTATCAATATACCAAAATGATCAGAAACCTTCCTCTTCCTTGGCATACATTTTAGAGTTCGTCTTTAATTTTATTTGATTCAATTAAAATAAATCACTTGACTGAAAATGATCGATAATAATAATTGTCATTTACTTTTATGTTGATCAGGACTGAATAATGAGAGATATAATCCTTTTATCTTGTAAAGAATGTAAAAGAAGAAATTACGTAAACACAAAGAATAAGAAAAACAGAACTGCGAAACTTGAGATCAATAAATATTGCAAATTCTGCAACAAGCATACGCTTCACAAGGAAACAAAAGCATAATCAATATTATTATATATTGATTAAACAATTAATTCTGTGTTGATAGTTTCCCATAAAATTAGAGAGAATTTATGAAGCAAGGAGAGATGAGTTGATAGAAGTGTTTCATGCATCTGGGTTGATCTGTTGTGTTAGGTTATTTGATTATTTTGATACAATACATTAGTATTGAGTAGTGATTTAAATATCCTTATAGGCGAGGAAGTAGCTATAATGATATCTCTCTTCATAAAGAGGAAAAAGTTGTGATAAAGAAGGCATTTGATTTTATCCGCGAGTCAAGGGAAGAGCTTAGGAAGGTCAGTTGGCCTGATAGGGATGAAGTAACCAGTTTTACGATTGTTGTGGTTGTAGCGGTTGTATTTATAGCTGTCTTTTTGTGGTTGGTGGATACAATGCTTATGTCAATAATAAAGAGGGTGATGTATTAAATGGCAAAGGAATGGTATGTCGTTCATACATATTCCGGGCATGAGAATAAGGTGAAACTCGCTCTGGAGAAAAAAATAAAGAATTTAGGATTAGAGAATAAAATATATCAGATTAGGATCCCATCTGTTGACATTACTGAAGTAAAGGATGGCAAGAGGAAGGTTAAGTCGAAAAAGTTTTTCCCTGGATATATAATAATTGAAATGGGTTTGGACGATGAAACTTGGAGTGTTGTTAGAAGCACTCCTGGTGTGACCAATTTTGTTGGTGTATATGGATCTGATAAACCGAAACCATTATCAAAAAATGAGGTTGATACACTCTTTGATCAGATGGGTCAACAGAAGGCAAAAGAGAAGGTTTCAGCCTCTATAGATTTTTCCATTGGTGAGCATGTTAAGGTCATAGATGGGCCCTTTAGTAATTTTAGTGGGGTTATAGATGAGGTGTATCCTGATAAGGGAAGGGTGAGGGTGAGAGTTGAGATATTTGGACGTGGTACACCAGTTGAATTGGATTATATTCAGATTGGAAGATTGTAGAAGATTAGTTCTTATTAAAAGATTGCCAAGGCAAGCATTGAGAGATTTTTATAAGAGCTTGTTATAGTTAATGCCTATTCTGATCCGGGTTGAAGTTGTATAAGTGTTATAAATGTTATGATTAAAGAGATTTGATCGAGATAGTATAATAAAGGGAATAGTGATGGCAAAAGAAAAGGAAATTGCTGTACAAATTAAATTACAGATACCTGGTGGAGAGGCTAATCCTGCCCCTCCTGTTGGGCCAGCTCTGGGGCAGCATGGTTTGAACATAATGGAGTTCTGTAAGGCTTTTAATGAAAGGACCAAGGATCAACAGGGTACAATATTACCAGTTGTCATATCAGTTTACAAAGATCGATCGTATACTTTTATCATTAAGACACCTCCAGCAGCAGTATTAATTAAGAAGGCGTTAAATATTGAGAAGGGTTCTAGCGAGCCCCATCGCATGCATGTCGGAAGTATTAAGAGGGAGCAGCTTGAGGCTATAGCTCAAATCAAGATGCCTGATTTGAATACGAATGAAGTAGATGCGGCAATAGAGATTATTGGGGGAACAGCTAGGTCAATGGGAGTGACTGTTAGTGACTAGGATGTCTGAATTGCTATGATTATTCATAGGTTGACGCATCATATAATAAATATGTTCGAGTTTGATAAAGTCATAATTAATTAGAATATATCGCTCTTGGATGTGAGGACAAGAAGGATGAAACGCGGCAATAAAATTACAAACGCAAGAGAAAAGGTTGATAAAACAAAGTTGTACAACGTTGAGGATGCTGTTACACTTATGAAGGATATCAAATATGCAAGTTTTGATGAGACTGTTGAAGCGGCTATCAAGGTTATTCATAAGAGTTATCAAAACATTAGAGGTGTAGTGACGCTTCCCAAGGGAACGGGGAAGACAATAAAGGTGCTTGTTATATGCAAAGGTGAGAAGCAGCAGGAGGCCTTGGATAGTGGGGCTGATTACGTTGGAGCAGAGGATATTCTTGAGAAGATTAAAGATGGATGGATTGATTTTCAAGCAGTAGTCGCTACACCTGATATGATGAAGGAAGTTGGAAAACTTGGGCCAGTTTTGGGAAGAAAGGGATTGATGCCTAAGCCTAAGGCCGGAACCGTTACAGATGACATAAAGGGGATTGTCTCTGAGTTGAAGGGTGGTAGGGCGGAATATAGGGCGGATAAGACGGGTGTTATTCATATGGGTGTTGGCAAGATATCTTTTGATAATGATTCAATTATTGAAAATATAAAGGCTTTCTATAATCAGATTGTCAGGGATAAGCCTTCAGATGCGAAGGGCAATTATATCAAATCTCTTCATATCTCTTCATCCATGGGAGGAGGAATCAAAATTAATCATAAGGGGATTGTAAGATAGTGATTAAGCAATATAAGATTGATAGAGTAGCAGAATTAGTAAACAAATTGCAAATGAAGAGGAATATTATTTTAACAGACTATTCTGGTATAAAGGTTAAAGATTTAAGTAGTTTGAGGATGAAACTCCGTGAGAAGGGCATAGACTATAAGGTAATAAAGAATAATATTTTCAATAGAGCGCTTCAAGAGGCAGGCTTTAAGGATATTAGCAATTTTCTTAAAGGTCCTATAGCTGTTGCCTTCACAAATCAAGATTTAAGTGATGCTGCAAAAATGTTGAAGGAATTTGGAAAGGAACAGGAAAACTTCAGCTATTTTTTAGGTGTAATGGATGATGTAATATATGAGGAGGATTCATTAAAGCGTATCGCAGATCTTCCATCAAAAGAAATTCTAATCGGAAAGATCATGTCGCTCTTGAACACACCTGCAACTATGCTTTCTCAAATTATAAATCAGAGTATAGCATCACTTGCGAGAGGTATACAGGCAGTTGCAGAGAAAAATTAAGTATCGTTTTAATATTGATTTATATTATAAACATATACATGCCACCAAATTATTCCTATTTTACTACATTTTATTTATTTCAATTACTTGGACATATTTTTTTTATAATTTACATGATTACACATCAAGATAAGTCAAGGATGGCTAATTGTTTTATTCATAATTATGGATAATGCTTTTTTAAGGTTTGTAAAGAGGGTTCTATGTCAAGATAGATAATATTGCATCGTTAAGCGTTATATGAATGCAATGTTAATTACCCTTATAAGTTTTTGCGGGATTAGGCCGTATTAACTTGAATAATTTCACTAAGTATAAGGAGTAAAAAGAATAATGGAAAAGCTTTCAGTTGAAGAATTAGTAGAAGTGATCGGAAATTTGACATTAGTTGAGGCTGCAGATGTTGTAAAGGCCTTAGAAGAAAAGTTTGGAATTTCCGCAGCAGCACCTGTTGCAATCGGTCCGGTTGGAGGGGTTCCAGCCTCTGGTGGGGAAGAACAAGCGGAAACAGAAGAGAAAACTGAATTTGATGTAATCCTCACAGGTTTCGGGGATAAGAAGATTGGGGTAATTAAAGAGGTCAGGGCTATTACCGCTCTGGGCCTTAAAGAGGCAAAGGATTTAGTAGAGGCTGGTGGAAAGGCTGTTAAAGAAAAGATTTCTAAAGAAGAGGCTGAGAAGATTAAGGAACAGCTTGAAAATGCTGGAGCAACAGTTGAGATTAAATAATAACCCTCTGTTCATTGATTTGCCTATTCTGGTTAATGGTGTATAATTATTATAATGGAATAACTAACATATATTTTCATTCAATATTGATATCAAATGGAGATAATGTATGTTTATGACTCTTAGGCTTTATGGATTCTAAAGGGATGATATTCATTTTTCTGTGTCGAATGCTTGTATACTAAAATCTCTGTTCACTGTTCTACTTAACTTATGATAAATAGATTAGGAAATTTATAATAAACTAATTTGATTGCGAGGATACCATATCTATGCTGGAAGAAACAAGAGTAGTCAGTTTTGGGAAGAATTTTGAAAGAATGGATTTTCCAAATCTAATAGAAATCCAATTATTGTCATATGATTGGTTTTTACAGAGCGATATCTCACCATCGAAGAGGAAGTGTCAGGGGCTCCAGGCTGTATTCGATGGATTTTTCCCAATTGAAAGCCCACATGAGGATCTAGTGCTTGAGTTTATTGAATATGAGATTGGGGACCCTAAGTACTCAGAATTGGAGTGTAAGGATAGGGATGTAACCTTTGCTGCGCCACTGAAGTCAACCATAAGACTGATTAAAAAGGATAGCATGGAGGTTAGAGAGCAGACGGTTTACATGGGTGATATCCCTCTTATGACAGAGAGGGGCACCTTTATTATCAATGGGGCAGAGAGGGTAGTCGTTAATCAATTACATCGTTCTCCTGGTATATTTTTCTTTTATGAGGAGAAGGATAGAACCTTTAGTGCAAGAATTATACCTGATAGGGGCTCCTGGCTTGAATTTGAGATGGATATGAAGGGTTTTATTATTGCAAGAATAGATAGGAAAAAGAAATTTCCTGTCACATTGTTGATTAAGTCATTAGGGTATGAATCAAATGAAGAGATAATAAGGCTTTTTTATGATGTGGATGCTGTAAAAATTGATAGTGAGGATGATCTCAATAGTATTATTGGTAGAAGAATTGCGAAGGAGGTTGTTAGTAAGGAGCATGGTGAGGTCATAGCAGGACTTGGAGAGAGGATCAATATTGACATCGTGGATAGGCTTAAGGAAGAGATGATTGATGAGGTTGAGTTGATCGCCTTCCCTGATAATAAAGATGATTCATTTCTTATCAATTCATTAGAGAGGGATGAATGCTACTCTTCTGAAGAGGCAATCCTGAAAATTCATTCTTATATGAGACCTGGAGAACCTTCAAACATCGATAATGCTAAAGTAGAACTCAATCGTCTATTTTTCAATCCTCGAACATATAGTCTGGGTAGTGTTGGAAGATATAAGATTAATAAGAAATTCGATTTTGATAGCAAAGAGATGTATTCAGAGACCCTTTCAAAAGAAGATATTATCGCTACGGTAAAGTATTTTCTTTATTTAATATCAGAGGTTGATGGTTACTATGTTGATGATATTGATCATCTTGGAAACAGACGGGTCAGATCAGTTGGCGAGTTGATTATGAACCAGGTTAAGATCGGCTTTCAAAGGATGGAAAGGGTGATAAAGGAAAGAATGACTATACAAGACCTTGATGCTGTAACCCCACAGGCTCTTATTAGCATAAAACCAATCACGGCCGTGATCAATGAATTTTTTGGATCCAGCCAACTCTCGCAATTTATGGATCAGACTAATCCGCTTGCAGAACTTACCCATAAAAGACGATTGAATGCCCTTGGTCCTGGTGGGCTCTCAAGGGAGAGGGCAGGTTTTGAGGTTAGGGATGTGCATCCATCCCATTATGGAAGGATGTGCCCGATCGAAACCCCAGAAGGACCAAATATTGGACTAATTGTTTCTCTTTGTACATATTCCAGAATCAATGAATATGGCTTTTTAGAGGCGCCTTATAGAGTAGTGGAGAATGGTAGAGTAACTGATAGGATAGAGTATCTCACAGCTGATGAAGAGGATAAGTATTTTATTGCACAAGCAAATGCTGAGTTGGATGAGGATGGGAATTTTATCAATAAGTTTAATCCATGCAGGAATAAGGGCAACTTCCCGTATAAAAGGCCATCAGAGATTCAGTATATGGATGTATCACCTTCACAGGTTTTTTCGGTATCTACCAGCTTGATCCCATTTCTTGAACATGACGATGCGAACAGGGCCCTGATGGGTTCTAATATGCAGAGGCAAGCGGTGCCATTATTAACTGAAGAGGCTCCTCTCGTCGGCACTGGAATCGAAAAGGCAGCGGCTTATGATTCAGGTGTTCTGTTCATCTCTAAGAAGGCAGGGATGGTTAATTATGTTGATTCAAATAGAATAATAATTCAAACAAATAATGGGGAGATGGAGGAGTGTATTCTATCCAAGTTTAGAAGAACAAATCAAGGAACCTGTTTTAATCAAAAACCAATTGTTAAGGTCGGTCAAAAAGTGAAGATAGGTGATATTCTTGCTGATGGTCCGGCAATTGACAATGGACGCTTGGCTTTAGGGAAAAATGTATTAGTAGCCTTTATGCCTTGGATGGGATATAATTTTGAAGATGCAATTATTATATCAGAGAGGTTGGTGAAGGAGGACATATATACCTCAGTTCATATTGAACAACTCGAGATAGAGGCAAGGGAGACAAAACTTGGTAGGGAGGTTATTACCAGGGATATTCCAAACTTGAGCGAAAAGGCTTTTAAAGACCTTACTTCTGAGGGGATTGTAAGGATAGGTGCTTATGTCATGCCAGGAGATATCCTTGTTGGGAAGGTGACTCCAAAGGGAGAGGAGGATATTACACCAGAGTATAAGCTATTACATTCAATTTTTGGCGAAAAGGCTAGAGAAGTAAGGGATACGTCTCTCAGGGTTCCTAATGGAATAGAAGGGATAGTGATAGATGTTAAGAAGTTTTCGAGAGAGGATGGAAATGAATTAGCGCCTGGAGTTGAAGAACTTTACAAGGTATACATTGCAGCAAAGAGAAAGATATCTGTTGGGGATAAAATTGCGGGTCGTCATGGGAATAAGGGTGTTATTTCAAAAATTGTGCCAGAGTATGATATGCCATATCTTCCCGATGGCACGCCTTTGGATGTAGTATTAAATCCTTTATCTGTTCCTTCACGAATGAACCTCGGGCAACTCCTTGAAACGGAACTTGGTTGGGCGGCAAAGGAGTTGGATTTTCAGGTTGAAACCTCAATATTTGAGAGCGCTACCGTACAGGATATTAAAGGGTATTTAGAAAAGGCTGGATTACCTGTGAGTTCCAAAACGGTTCTTTATGATGGTCGTTCAGGAGAGGCCTTTTCAGAAACTGTAATGGTCGGATATTTATATATATTGAAGCTTGCTCATATGGTTGATGATAAAATCCATGCAAGATCAACAGGGCCTTATTCGCTTGTTACCCAACAGCCTTTAGGAGGTAAGGCTCAATTTGGTGGACAGCGCTTGGGTGAGATGGAAGTATGGGCCCTTGAGGCATATGGTGCTGCATACACATTACAGGAACTTCTAACAGTGAAGTCAGACGATATGCTTGGAAGAGCCAGAATATACGAAGCAATTGTAAAGGGTATAGATCATACATCTCCAGGTGTGCCTGAGTCATTTAATGTTCTCATTCAGGAGTTGAGGGGATTGGCTTTGGATATCAGAATTTGTGATGAAGATGGAGAAGAGATCAATCTGTCAGAGTGGAGTGGGGGCATTAACAGACCAAGGAGAAAAATACAGTTTGATGTATAAGTGGATTATTGTTGTAAAGCATTCTAGTGGGTTAAAGTCGTCGGATGAGATGAAAGATTTCTTTTTTTAATATATGTTTATTATTATTTCAATAAGTGAATAAAAGGGGAAAAGATGAGGGACTTTAACGATTTTAGCATAATACGTATTAAGCTTGCATCGCCTGACAAGATAAGGGAATGGTCTTATGGTGAGATTAAAAGGCCTGAAACCATAAACTATAGGACATTGAAGCCTGAACGGGATGGTTTGTTCTGTGAAAGGATATTTGGGACAACTAAAGAATGGGAATGCTATTGTGGCAAGTTTAAATCTATAAGATATAAGGGTGTAGTATGTGATAGATGTGGTGTTGAGGTCACTCATTATAAGGTTAGAAGAGAGAGGGGGGGGCACATTGAACTTGCCACTCCAGTGGCTCATATTTGGTATTATATGTCAGTTCCTTCTAGAATTGGACTCCTTCTCGATCTATCTGTCAATGCACTAAAGTCGGTGCTATATTATGAGAGGTATATTGTAATTGAGCCAGGTAATACGGATTTGAAGACAGGCGAATTGATTGATGAGGATGCATATAATTACTATTATGAGAATGAGGGTGACACCTTTGTTGCTGATATTGGCGCTCAGGCAGTAAAGGATTTATTGAGGAGAATCGATCTTGATGATGAAGCGAGGATTCTTCGAGAGGATATCCTGGATAAAGCATCAAAGGTAGACAAGAGGTTAATTAAGAGATTAGAGATTATAGAGGCCTTCAGGGATTCTGGAAATAAACCTGAATGGATGATTCTTGATGTTATACCAGTAATTCCACCAGAGCTAAGGCCAATGGTGCAGCTTGATGGAAGAAGGTTCGCAACCTCAGACCTTAATGATCTATATAGGCGAGTAATCAATAGGAACAATCGATTGAAGAGACTCCTAATGTTGCGCGCACCAGAGATCATCGTCAGGAATGAGAAGAGGATGCTGCAGGATGCTGTTGATGCAATCTTTGATAATAGCAGAAGGAAGAGGGCGGTTAAGGGTAAGGGAAATCGTCCATTGAAATCTCTGAGTGATATGTTGAAGGGTAAGCAAGGGCGGTTTCGTCAGAACCTCCTTGGCAAACGGGTTGATTATTCAGGAAGATCTGTTATTGTCATTGGGCCTGAATTAAAGCTTTATCAATGTGGTTTGCCGAAAAAGATGGCTATTGAATTGTTCAAGCCTTTTATAATGAAGAGATTGGTTGAGAATGATTATTCCCAGAATATCAAATCAGCGAAGAAGATGATTGAGAGCGAGAGATCTGAGGTTTGGGAGGTACTTGAAGAGGTTATTTCTGAACATCCGGTTCTACTGAACAGAGCCCCTACCTTACACAGATTGGGAATTCAAGCCTTTGAGCCGGTTCTTGTTGAAGGAAAGGCCTTAAAACTACATCCTTTAGTATGTCATGCCTACAATGCTGATTTTGATGGTGATCAGATGGCAGTGCATGTACCCCTTTCCCCACAGGCTCAGATTGAATGTTGGACTCTAATGCTGTCAACAAACAATCTCCTTTCGCCTGCTAACGGACAACCCATCGTTACACCAACCCAAGATATAGTGTTGGGTATGCGCTATCTAACTTCAGAGATTGAGAACAATGATGCTTCACTGAAGCACTTTAACGATATTGCTGAGGTGATTAGAGCCATAGATTATGGACAGATTGGTGTCAGCACAAGGATAAAATATCTAATAAATGATGAGTTCATTGATACAACAGGTGGCCGTTTGATGTTTAATAATCTATTGCCTGAGGGATACCCCTTTATCAATATGACTCTAAATGATAAAGAGCTATCCAAGATTATTTCAGATGTATTCAGTAAGTATGGTCCCATGATCACAGCGAAGGTACTTGATGATATTAAGGAGGCGGGTTATAGATATGCGACACAATTTGCGCCGACGATATCTATCTCTGATATTGTTGTCCCTCCTGAAAAGGATCGAATCATTGATGAGGCTAATAGTAAAGTTGAAGAGATTGAGAATGAGTACAGGAATGGTTTTATTACTGATGATGAGAGATATAATCGGGTTATCAATGTATGGACCAATACCAATAAAATAATTTCTGATAGCATGTTTAACGAACTATCTAAAGATCATAATGGCCTTAATCCGATTTTTGTTATGACTGAATCTGGAGCCAGGGGCAGCAAGCAGCAGATAAACCAATTAGCTGGAATGCGTGGTCTGATGGCGAAACCCACTGGTGAGATTATTGATATCCCGATTCGAGCGAATTTTAAAGAGGGTTTAACAGTACTTGAATATTTTATCTCTACAAATGGAGCAAGAAAGGGGCTCGCAGATACAGCCCTAAAGACTGCGGATGCAGGATACCTTACAAGGAGATTGGTTGATATTGCACAAGACGTTGTTGTCACAATGGAGGATTGTGGCACGACTATTGGCATAGATTTCTATCC
This sequence comes from Spirochaetota bacterium, assembly GCA_034190085.1. Classification (NCBI taxonomy): domain Bacteria; kingdom Pseudomonadati; phylum Spirochaetota; species Spirochaetota bacterium. The sequence continues at coordinate 72,043 of JAXHTS010000073.1, read as the reverse complement.
GATTAAAGAAGGGGATGAAATTATCGAATCACTTGGGGAACGGATACTGGGTAGGACTCTACTCTATGATCTGATACATCCAGTTTCAGGCGAGGTTATTTGTCAATCTGATGAAATAGTTAATGAAGGGGTCAGTGCTGTAATAGATGAACTGAATATCGATTCTATTGAAATACGCTCTGTTTTAACTTGTGAGGCTAGATATGGCGTTTGTATTAAGTGTTATGGAAGGAATCTTGCAAATGCAAAATCAGTTGATATTGGTGAAGCAGTAGGAATTATTGCTGCTCAGTCTATTGGGCAACCAGGAACTCAGCTTACAATGAGAACATTTCACATTGGTGGAATAGCATCGAGTTCATTTGAGGAGAATGAGATTAAATTAAATTATCCTGTATATGTAAAGGACATAACCTTTCGGACAATAAGGACTGAAGATAAGAAGACCATATCTGTAAGAAGGGGATATCTGCTGATTCAGAGGGTAATAAATGAGTTTAACATTATGGATGATGCTGAGTTGTTGGTTGAAGATGGCGAAAAGATCTATAGAGGTTCTTCTATTGTCCGTTCTGCTGATGGCGAGGTGGTAGAGACAGCTAATTCAGGAATAGTCAAGGTAGATAAACGAAAGATATACCTATTGGGGGATACCCATTCAATACCGATTAATGTTGGAACTGAGGTTTATGCTAAGGCTGGAAAATTTTATGATAGAAATATTGTATTGGCATCTTTTGATCCATGGTTGGAGCCAATAATAACTGAAATATCAGGTCAGGTTGAATTTATTGATATTGAATTGAATAAGACCCTAAGGGAGGAGGTTGATCCTCAGACAAGTGTTGTCGAGAGGACAATAGTCGAATACAAGGTCGAGAAATTACAGCCTAGAATAAATATCTATAGTCAAGGTTCAGAAGAACCCACCACCTATTTGATGCCTAAGGGAGCTTATCTTATGGTCACTGATAAGGATAAGGTTAAATCAGGCGTTGTTTTAGCAAAAATTCCTCGAGAGGCTGCAAGGACAAAGGATATTACAGGTGGTTTGCCTCGTGTAGCTGAATTATTTGAGGCAAGGTCCCCGAGGGATGCTGCGACCCTCTCTGAATTGGATGGGGAGGTGAAAATCGGTGATACAATTAAGAATAAGAGGAAGGTGATTGTTCAAGCTGAAGATGGAGTTACGAAGGAGTATTCTATTCCAGCCTCAAGGTTTTTAAGGGTTCAGGATAGAGACTGGATATATAAGGGTGAGAAGATTGATGGCGGGCCGATTGATCCTCATGATATATTAAGAATAAAAGGGCCAAAGGAATTGCAAAAATTTCTTGTTAATGAAATACAAGAGGTCTATAGACTCCAGGGTGTAGGTATAAATGATAAGCACATAGAGACTATTGTTCGGCAGATGCTTAGAAAAGTAAAGATAACTGATCCTGGGGATACCTTCTTTGTTATCGAAAAAATAGTAGATAAGTTCGATTTCATTCATGAAAACAAGAGGGTCATTAGCGAGGGCGGTAAGGCTGCTACAGCAGTGCCGATCCTTATTGGAATAACCAAGGCAGCGCTCAATACTGATTCCTTTATTTCAGCGGCATCATTTCAGGAGACAACGAGGGTTCTCACTGATGCAGCCATTAAAGGTAAGGTTGATCATCTTCATGGACTCAAGGAGAATGTTATTATTGGTCATTTGATCCCTGCCGGAACAGGTATCCAGAAATATAGGAGCATAAATATTTATCAGGATTCCCCTGGCGATCTTGATGGAATTATTCAGGAGGAGACTGAAGAGATTAAGGAGGTAGCGCTTCTCAATAAAAGTTCTTGACAAAGAGTGAATAGAAACGATTAGTAGTAAAAAATATGATCACAGCAGGCTCTCGCTTTAAGTTAATGATTACTCTACTATGATTAACCTTATTACAGGAGACACAGATTAGATCATAGATTTGTTTTATGACTTTTTATTGAATACAATATAAGAAATATATTTTGTCTATATTCAGGTTTAAGCAAGAAAAAATCTAAAAGCTATTATAATAATGAGAAGGGGGATAAGTATCCTCTTAATATTAGGTTGTAATCATGTTGGAAAGGCATGATCAATAATAGATACTACAATCATGAGGTCGAAATGCCTACAATTAATCAGTTAATCAGATATGGAAGAGAAAAGAAGAGAAAGAAGTCTAAATCTCCTGCATTAAGGGGATGCCCACAGAAGCGGGGTGTATGCACTCGGGTTATGACAGTGACACCTAAGAAGCCGAATTCTGCTTTGAGGAAGATAGCTAGAGTGAGGTTAACTAATGGTATGGAGGTAACCGCTTATATCCCTGGTGTAGGACATAATCTCCAGGAACATTCCGCTGTGTTAGTCAGAGGTGGGAGGGTAAAGGATTTACCTGGTGTAAAGTATCATATTGTGAGAGGTGCTCTAGATGCCTTTGGTGTGGAAGATAGAAAAAGGGGAAGATCAAAATATGGAACTCGAAGGCCAAGGGCTTAGGTTTTTTAGTCTTTATATATGAATAATAATATAATAAAAGGGATGAGATGTCTAGAAGAAGGAGAGCAGTAATCCGAGAAGTTTTGCCTGATCCCAAGTATGGGAGCAGGTTGGTATCTCAATTTGTCAACTGTATGATGCTCAAGGGCAAGAAAGGAGTGTCTGAGACAATTTTTTATAGTGCAATGGATTTGTTAGAGACAAAGACAAAGAAGGATCCAATCGAAGTATTTACCAAGGCTCTTGAAAACGTAAAGCCTGAAGTTGAGGTAAGATCCAGGCGTGTTGGTGGAGCCACTTATCAAGTTCCTGTGGAGGTAAGACCAAAGAGAAGGCAGGCATTGGGAATAAGATGGATAATTCGTAATGCACGGGGTAGGCCAGAGAAGACTATGTATGAGAGGTTAGCAGGAGAGATTTTGGATGCTTACAATACTACAGGGGCTTCAATAAAGAAGAGAGAGGATACTCACAAGATGGCTGAAGCAAACAAGGCCTTTGCGCATTACAGATGGTAGGTATTGAGTAGGATGTTTCGACTTGGGATTTAAGTAAATTGTTTTAAACACATTCACGATATACTTATTGCAATTGTAAAAAAGATACCAGGGTATAGACCCTGGTATTTAGTATTATATGGATAGTTTTATATAGGGTGTGAAATATTTTTTTATTCGAGGATTTTAAATCTTTGAGTACAAACATTATAATCTGTAAAGAGGATATATGGGCAGAGAGTTGCCAATTAGCAGAACAAGAAATATAGGGATTATGGCCCATATTGATGCAGGTAAGACCACCCTAACTGAAAGGATTCTATATTATACTGGTAAGACCTATAAGATGGGTGAAGTGCATAATGGCACTGCTGAGATGGATTGGATGGTTCAGGAGAAGGAGAGGGGGATTACTATTACAGCAGCATCAACTACCTGCTTCTGGAAGAATGCTCGAATAAACCTAATAGACACTCCAGGGCATGTGGATTTTACCGTTGAGGTGGAGAGGAGCTTACGGGTTTTGGATTCTTCTATTGCAGTTTTTGATGCTGTCGGAGGGGTTGAGCCTCAATCGGAGACTGTATGGAGGCAGGCGGATAGGTATAATATACCCAGAATTTGTTTCATCAATAAGATGGATAGAATAGGGGCTGATTTCGGTAGATGTGTAGAGATGATTAAGGGGAAATTGTTTTCTGTACCCTTGATTCTTCAGATACCTATAGGCTCAGGTGAAGATTTTGTAGGAGTTGTTGATATTGTTGAAATGAAGGCCCTTGTTTGGAGGGATGCCCTAGGCGAAGAGTATGAGGAGGTCCAAATTCCAAATGACTTGAGTGATGAAGCTGAGAGGAATAGGGAGAGGTTAATTGAGAATTTGGCAGAGCATGACGATGAGATTATGAAGAAATATGTGGATGGGATCATCCCTTTAGTTGAAGAGATTAGGGAAGCGATAAGGAGAGTCACAATCGATTCAGCCCTCTTTCCGGTCTTCTGTGGAAGCGCCTTGAAGAACAGGGGTGTGCAGCCATTATTAGATGCTATAGTTGACTATCTTCCATCTCCAAAGGATATGAAGTCTATAGAGGGACATGATTGGAAGAATTTTGATAAGATCATAAAGAGGGATGCTAATGATAAGGAGAAATTCTGCGCGTTGGTTTTTAAGATAGCCACTGATGCCTATGTGGGTAAGTTGTCATACATAAGGGTATATTCAGGACATATTAAAACCGGAGACCAGGTGTTTAATGTGTCAATGAATAAAATGGAGAGGATAGGTAGAATTTTGCGAATGCATGCAAATGAAAGGGAGGATGTTGAGGAGGTGTATACTGGAGATATTGTCGCTGTTGTTGGATTGAAATCTGCAAGGACCGGCGATTCCCTTGCGAGTAGAGACGCACCGATCTTGTTGGAGGAGATGTTATTCCCTGAACCAGTAATCTCTAAGAGTTTTGAGCCAAAGACAAAGGCAGATTTGGAAAAATTCCACAAAGCATTAGCACGCCTGGAAGAAGAGGATCCGACCTTCATTGTCCGTCATGATCCTGATAGCAGCGAGACACTAATATATGGAATGGGTGAATTGCATCTTGAGGTTATTACAGACAGGTTATTACGGGAGTTCAGTATTCATGCTAATGTAGGAAATCCCCAAGTAGCCTATAGAGAGACTATTACAAGAAAGAGTGTATCCGAATATAAATATACAAAACAGATTGGAGGGAATGAGCAATATGGGCATGTTATAATAGAGATGGAGCCATTGAAGCCAGGAACGGGATTTGTTTTTAATAATAATATAATGAATGGTGAGATACCTGAGATGTTTATCCCTCATATTAGGGATGGGCTACTAGATGCTATGAAGGCAGGTGTATTGGCGGGATACGAGATGGTAGATATTAAGATATCTTTATTGGGAGGGTCATTTATTGATGGGAATTCTGTTGATGTTGCTTATCGGATTTCAGCTAATATGGCGTTGAAGGATGGGGCAAGGAAGGGGGAGCCAACCCTGCTTGAGCCTATTATGAAACTTGAGGTTGTTTCCCCTGATGAGTATACAGGGGATATTATCAATGATATTAATAGCAGGAGAGGCAAGATTGATGGGATAGACATGATGGGCCATTTGAAGATAATAAATGCTTATGTTCCTTTGTCTGAGGTTTTCGGATATACGACCAGTTTACGATCAAAGAGTCAGGGACGCGCAACGCATACCCTTCAATTCAGTCATTATGATATTGTGCCAAGAAACATTGTTGAAAATATTATTGGCAGATTGACCGGGAGGGAATTCTAAACGGATTTGATTAGATGAATCTGTATCGGTTTTATCAATCCTCATACAATTGTGTTGGGATACACCATCGTCTTTATTGAAAGTAGCTTGTTGTTATTAAACATTTTATTAGATCGCTAATACAAAGTTATGTTGAATTAGAATTGAAATGATTATGGTAATTTTTTTTTGTTATAGAATAAATTGGTTGACATAAGCTTGTTTTTTTATTTTTTATATGTAGCAACACAGCGTTAAATTTTTCTTTAATTTATTTTGATTATATAGTATATATACATTAAATTCGAAAATATAATTTATCATCTATCAAATGATGCTTTTATGATCGAAAAGAATGATGAATAATATAAAAATAAAGCTATGAAAATATTAAAAGGAGAGATGAGATGGCAAAAGAAAAGTTTGATAGGTCCAAGCCCCATGTTAATGTTGGGACGATTGGTCATATCGATCATGGCAAGACTACGTTGACCTCAGCAATAACTAAGTGTTTGACCAATGCCGTTGGAGCAGGCAACAAGGCGATTGACTTTGATCAAATTGATAATGCGCCTGAAGAGAAGGCAAGGGGTATAACGATTGCAACTTCGCACCAGGAGTATGAGACAGCGAATAGGCATTATGCTCATGTTGATTGTCCTGGACATGCTGACTATATTAAAAATATGATTACTGGTGCGGCTCAGATGGATGCCGCTGTTTTAGTTGTCGCAGCGACTGATGGGCCAATGCCGCAGACAAAGGAGCATGTGCTTCTGGCGAGACAGGTGAATGTGCCACAGATCGTAGTCTTTCTCAATAAAGTTGATATGCTTGATCCATCCGACAGGGATGAGTTGATTGAGCTTGTTGAGATGGAAGTTCGAGAATTACTTAGTAAATATGACTTCCCTGGGGATGATATTCCAATTGTAGCGGGTTCAGCGTTGCAAGCAATGGAGTGTGGATGTGGAAATAAAGATTGTGACAAGTGTGAATCTATTTTAAAATTAGCTGAAGCATTAGATGATTATATATTGGAGCCACAGAGGGATAGAGATAAGCCATTCTTGATGCCCATAGAGGATATATTTTCAATCACAGGCAGGGGAACCGTTGTTACTGGAAGGATTGAGAGGGGAATTGTAAAAACTGGGGAAGAGATTGAAATAGTAGGTTTTGTCGATACGAGGAAGACGGTCGTGACCGGTGTTGAGATGTTTCGCAAGATACTTGATGAAGGGATTGCAGGTGATAATGTAGGGTGTTTGCTTCGAGGAATAGGCAAGGATGAGGTGGAGAGAGGCCAAGTGTTGGCAAAAACAGGATCAATTACACCTCATAAAAAATTTGAATCAGAGGTCTATGTATTGTCAAAGGAAGAGGGTGGGCGGCATACGCCATTTTTTTCCAACTACAGACCGCAGTTCTATTTTAGAACCACCGATGTCACAGGCATTATTCAATTGCCAGAGGGTGTGGAGATGGTGATGCCTGGTGATAATATAAAGATGGTGGTTGATTTAATAACACCCATAGCCCTGGAGGAGACCTTGAGGTTTGCCATTCGAGAAGGTGGTAAAACTGTAGGGGCGGGTGTTGTGACTAAGATAATTGATTGATAATTTTAAAAAATGTTTGACATTATTTTGACTCATCTTAATAGTTGTCGAATTGCTTAAGGATTTGAGCTACTAGGTTCAACGAGTTCGAGAACTAATTTGATATTATATCCATCAGTGTTGAATATAATATTATCTGATCTCAGGGAAAAGTTAACATTTTTTTTATTGAAAGAAATAGCCTTAAGATGTTCATGGTTAATTATTCAATGATTGGTTTTTAGGTTTATTTTATAAAACAGTAGCTTAAGCATTATGGGAATACATACTCGCTGACTGATTATATGTAGTAAAGTGCATTAGAAAGATGGAAGCGATTAACATTATTATCTTTAATGGCTGTTGACTAATGATCTGAAAGTGTTATTGGGGATGATGAGTTTAATAAATGATAATGGAATGGTTAAGTGACTAAAATCGGTGAACAACGAATTCGAGTAAAACTACGTTCCTTTGATTCAACTATTTTGGATCAATCGGCGGCTAAAATAGTGTTGACCACAAGGAGGAGTGGTGCAAGGGTGGCTGGGCCGATTCCCCTGCCAACCAAGATTGAGAGATTTTGTGTTTTGAAATCACCGCACGTAAACAAGAAATCGAGAGAACAATTTGAAATTAGAACTCATAAGCGTTTAATTGATATTATTGATCCTAATTCAGATACTGTTGAAGCGCTTATGAAGTTGGAACTCCCCGCCGGTGTGTCTGTTGATATTAAATCCTAGTTTATTATAAATCATCTGTTATGATTGATTTTTGGCTGCATCGGGATTTCAGTCGATTTTAAGTGATTATATATACAAAGCATGTCGATTTAATCGTGGTTTTTGGGATTATTAACTTTTATGGGTAAGTGAAATGGGAAAAGCTCTAATTGGTAGAAAACTTGGAATGAGCGAGTTATTTTGTGATGATGGTAGGGTCGTTCCAGTGACTGTATGTGAATTGGGACCTTGTGTTGTGGTTCAAAAAAAGACAGTCCAAAGGGATGGGTATTCATCCATTAAGCTTGGCTATATTGATGCTAAGGAGAAGGCATTATCAAAGCCAATTATGGATGATTTAAAGAAAAAAGGAATATTGCCAAAGAAAATTTTCAGAGAGGTTGATGCTTTTGATAATTCCTTAGACGTGGGTAGTGTGATAACATGTAATATTTTTCAGGAAAGCGATATAGTTAATGTAACAGGCATGTCAAAGGGTAAGGGTTTTACCGGTGTTGTTAAAAGGCATGGATTTAGAGGGGGGAGGAAGAGCCACGGTTCGAAATTTCATAGAGCGCCCGGTTCGATAGGGGGGTGTGCTTATCCTGGCGAGGTATGGAAGGGGAAGAAATTAGCAGGAAGGCATGGTAATAAGAAGGTGACGACGAAAAACCTAAATATTGTAAAGATATTTGAGGATAAAAATGTAGTTCTAATTTCAGGTGCTATACCTGGTCGAAAAAATTCGATAATCACTGTATGCGAGAGGGCATGATAAGGATGGACGTGGACAAGTATTCCATTGATGGAGAGGTGATAGGGAGTGTTGAACTCTCTGAAAGCGTGTTTAAGGCTAAGGTTAATGATGTTTTGATATACGAGTTGATAAGGGCGTTAAATACTAACCGAAGACAGGGTACACACTCGACAAAGGAGCGTCGGGATGTCAGGGGTGGGGGTGCAAAGCCCTGGAGGCAGAAGGGTACAGGTAGAGCAAGGCATGGAAGCATAAGGTCTCCCCAGTGGAGGGGCGGTGGTGTTGTGTTTGGACCAAAGCCAAGGAGTTATCGTGTTCAATTGCCCAAAAAGATGAAAAGGGAGGCCTATAGGTCCATCTTTTCCTTAAAAGCGACGGAAGGATCAATAAAGGTAGTAGAGGATTTTAAGATTGAAAGCGGGAAGACAAAGGAGATAGCACGTATTGGAACAAACCTGCAGATTGGTAGGGGTGTGCTTGTGACTCATGATGAAGATCCCATGCTTAAGAGAGCTATAAGGAATATTCCTTGGTTTGTATATAATAATGCGAAAAGGATATCTAGCAGAGATATATTATATTCCCAAACAGTACTCTTTACTGAGAGCGCAGTGAAGATCATCAATGATGAATTTGCTAAGTAGTATTGAGGTAAGATCTTATGAATTATAATGACATATTGGTCAAACCAGTGGTTTCAGAAAAGACTACTGTTATGTCAGAAGAAAATAAATATGTTTTTCGTGTGTCGATGAAAGCCAATAAACATCTTGTTAAAAAGGCTGTTAAGGAGATTTATAACGTTAATCCTGTTAAGGTTAATGTCATGAATGTAAGGGGACGTCGTAAAAGGGTTCGATACCAATATGGTTACACTTCAGGCTGGAAAAAGGCAATAGTAACATTGCGAGAGGGAGATAAGATTGAGCTTTTTGAGCATCAGTAATTATATTTAGTTATTAATTAATAAATTGAATATTAGGAATATTAGATGGGGATAAAAAAATTTAAGCCTGTCACGCCAACATTAAGATATAAAACAGTACTCACCTTTGATGAGATTACTACTGATAAGCCTTTAAAAAGTCTATGCACTGGGAAGAAAGAGTATGCAGGAAGGGGTTTTAAGGGTCAGATATCTGTTCGCAGAAGGGGAGGGGGGCATAAGAGGAAATATAGGGCAATAGATTTTAAGAGAGATAAATATATGATTGAGGGACTGGTGAAGACAATTGAGTATGATCCAAATAGATCTGCAAATATAGCACTGATAGCCTATAGGGATGGTGAAAAAAGATATATTATTGCTCCTGACACCCTCAAGGTAGATGATAGGATAATGTCTGGCGAAGGTGCGGAGATTAAAGTAGGGAATGCGCTTCCACTTAAGAAGATTCCACTTGGGACAAGCATATATAATATTGAACTGCATAGGGGAAAAGGGGGTCAGCTTTCCAGATCGGCTGGCACCTCGGCTCATATAACAGCAAAGGAGGGAAACTATACTCTAGTAAAGTTGCCCTCAGGTGAATTAAGAAAAATACATAAGGAATGTTATGCGACTATTGGAGAGGTAGGGAATAAGGATCACGTTAACATCGATATTGGCAAGGCTGGGAGATCGAGGTGGTTGAATAAACGGCCAAAGGTTAGGGGTGTTGCAATGAATCCAGTAGATCATCCCCTTGGTGGAGGGGAGGGTAAGGCCTCAGGTGGTAGGCATCCAGTATCTCCAACAGGAGTTCCGACAAAGGGCTATAAGACAAGGAAGAAGAACAAATACAGCAATAAAATGATATTAAAGCGAAGGAAATAGAATGGCTAGATCAATTAAAAAGGGGCCATATATAGATATTCGGCTCTTTAGAAAAATAGAAGAGATGAATTCTTCTAACACTAAAAGGGCTATTAAGACTTGGTCAAGGCGATCAACAATATTTCCTGAGATGATAGGCCATACTTTAATGGTCTATAATGGAAAGGTTTTTATCCCAGTGTATATTACAGAGAATATGGTGGGTCATAAACTGGGTGAGTTCTCTCCTACAAGGACATATAGAGGACATACAAGCAAGGATGATAAGATAGCGAGGAGAAAGAGGTAATGGACGTCAGAGCAATATCCCGTTACAATAGGATATCCGCCTCAAAGGCAAGGCTTGTAGCAAATGAAATAAGGGGATATTCTTTTCGTGAAGCAGTAGAAACCTTGAAGGCTATTACAAAGAAGGCGTCAGGGATGATATTAAAAACCCTATATTCAGCTGGCGCAAATGCTAAATACAAAAATCCTGATATTTTAGAAGATGATCTATATATTAAAAAAATATGTATTGATGAGGGACCTACATTAAAGAGATATATGCCCAGAGCTCGAGGAAGGGCGACAAGAATAAGAAAGCGTACCAGCACCATAATGATTGTATTGTCTGATCAGGAATAAATTATAGGATAGTTAAATGGGACAAAAAGTCAATCCAATAGGCCTTAGAGTTGGCATAATTAGAACATGGGATTCTATTTGGCATGAACAGAAGGATTTATACGTCAAATATTTTCATGAAGATCTAGCCATACGGGAGTTTATTGAGAAGAAGCATCAAAATGCGGGGATTGCTAAAGTCATTATTGAAAGGTTCCCAGACAGAGTCAATGTCAATATACATGCTGCAAGGCCAGGAATTCTTATAGGTAGGAAAGGAATTGATATTGAAGCAATGAAGAAGGATATTCAGAAGATTGCTTCCAAGTCTGTATACATAAATATTATTGAAGTAAAAAAGGTTGAGAGAAACTCAAAATTAATAGCTGAGCAGATATCAATTCAAGTAAGGGGTAGATTCCCCTACAGAAGAGCAATAAAGCAGGCCATAGCCGGAGCCATTAGGGGTGGGGCGCTGGGTATCAAGGTTACCATATCTGGCAGATTAAATGGGGCTGAGATGGCTAGAACTGAATCATACAAAGAGGGGCGGATCCCTTTGCATACCCTTAGAGCTGATATTGATTACGGATTTGCAGAGGCTTTGACAACATTTGGTTTGATTGGTGTGAAGGTTTGGATATATAATGGCGATATTTTGGAACATAAGGATGAACTTGAAGAGGATAAATACACTGTTCAGAGAAAATTGCAGTAAAATAGGTTAATTGCTATGTTAATGCCAAAGAGAACAAAACATAGGAAGAGACAGCGTGGTAGGATGAAGGGTAAGGCCTATAGAGGATCAAAGATTATCTATGGTGAATTTGCATTAAAATCCCTTGAGTGTGGTAGGATATCGAATAGACAGATTGAAGCTGCTCGAATTGCGATCTCAAGAAAGGTAAAGAGGGGCGGTAAGCTTTGGATACGTATTTTCCCTGATTACCCATATACTAAGAAACCAGCAGAAACAAGAATGGGGAAGGGTAAGGGCAATCCTGAAGGATGGTATGCCATAATAAAACCTGGAAGAATACTCTTTGGGCTTGCTGGTGTTGATGAAGAACTGGCAAGGGCGGCCTTGAGGTTAGCCTCTTTCAAATTGCCTGTAAAGACGAAGATCGTATCTCGAGATGATTAGGTAATAATATTTAGGGAAAATAGAGATGAAGGGCAAGTTAGAAGAGTTGAGTATTGAAGAGCTAAACAGGAGCTTAGCTGAGACAAAAGAGGAGTTGAGAAAGGAGAGGTTTAGTAGTGTCACCAGCAGGCTTGAAAATCCAAAGAAAATAGGATACCTAAAGAAGCATATAGCAAGGATATTGACCCTAAAAAAGGAATATGAATTGGGTATTAGATTACTTAGGGGTAAATAGTATTGGTGATAGCCAATTGGTTTGTTAGTGCATAACTATAACAATTGTATAGGGAGAATAAATACAACTGTCAAAAAGTAGTGGGGAAGATGATGCCTAATAAAAAGCGTATATCTGGAAAGGTCGTTAGCAATAAGATGGATAAGACAATAGTCGTAGAGGTAGAGAGATTGCTAATGCACTCTTTATATAATAAATCTATGGTTAGGGCCAAGCGTGTATTGAGTCATGATGAGAGGAATGAGTGTTCCATTGGAGATATGGTTATAATTGAAGAAACACGACCAATTTCAAAAGAGAAGAGATATAGATTGATTGAAGTTACTCAAAAGGTTCAGTAGGGTATATATGATACAAGTCCAAACAATGTTAAATGTCGCGGATAATAGTGGTGTAAAGGCCGTACAGTGCATTAGGGTGTTGGGTGATAGTGGAAGAAGGTATGCAACGGTTGGTGATGTTATTGTTGTCGCGGTTAAGGATGCTCAGCCTGCTTACGGATTGAAGGATTCTACTGGTAAAAAGGTGCACTCTAAAGCTGTCTTGAGGGCTGTTGTGGTTAGGACTAAAAAGCCAGTGAAACGTAATGATGGAACCTATATAAAGTTTGATGATAATGCAGTGGCTATTATAGATAATAAAGGTGAACCTAAGGGTTCTAGGATATTTGGGCCTGTAGCGAGAGAATTGAGAGATAGAAATTTTTTAAAGATTATATCCCTTGCTCCAGAGGTTTTGTAACAAACTTTATTGAAATGGATTGGTAATGTGAAGGGAATAAAGTGTTACAATCTAATGTTGTTAAAGGTAATTTGATATGAATAAGACAAAGATCAAGAAGAATGATAATGTTGTAGTGATTACTGGTTTTGATCGGGGAAATCGTGGAAAGGTGCTACACGTTGATAGAAAATCGGGGAGAGTTATTGTTGAGGGAGTAAATAAGAAAAAGAAATATGTCAGGCCTTCTCAGGAAAATCCGAAGGGAGGAATTATCAGCCTTGAGCGGCCGATTCAGATATCTAACATTATGGTTTTTTGTGAAAAGTGTAAGAAGGGAGTTCGAATTGGAACTAAATTGTCGGATAATAAAAAGACGCGAGTCTGTATAAAGTGCGGTAATAACTTTGATTGATTTGGATTGTAGAAATGGTGCCAAGACTTAAAGAGGAATATCAGAAAAATATTAAGCAGAGATTAGTTGATAGCTTAAAGTATAAATCCGTTATGCAGGTTCCCAAACTTGAGAAGATTGTTCTTAATGTTGGTCTGGGTGAGGCACATGCAAACCCCAATGCTTTAAGTGCAGCTATGGATGAACTGACAATTATTACCGGACAGAAGTCAGTAAAGACCTTAGCCAAGAAACCTATATCTAATTTCAAGATCAGGGAGGGATATGAGGTTGGTTGTAGAGTGACTGTAAGGGGTAATAGGATGTATGAATTCCTTGATAGGCTTATAAACGTTTCCTTGCCAAGGGTTAGAGATTTTAGAGGTCTTTCAACGAAGTCATTTGATAGTTTTGGGAATTATAATTTTTCTATTAAAGAGCAGATCATTTTTCCGGAAATCAATTTTGATAAGGTTGATAAGATACATGGAATTAACATTACAATAGTTACAACAGCTAAATCTAAGGAAGAGAGTCTTGCCCTTCTAAATGAGTTTAAAATGCCATTTAGGGGATAGAGGTATTATTATGGCAAAAATAAGTATGATAGCAAAACATAATAGACCCAGGAAATTTAGGGTTCGTGAACACAATAGATGTAAGATTTGTGGTAGACCAAGAGGTTATTTACGAAGGTTTGGTTTATGTAGAATATGTTTTCGTCAATTGGCAAATGAGGGCAAGATACCGGGAGTAATTAAGTCATCATGGTAATTTTTGAGAGCATTGAAGATTTCTTTGTTTGTTTGGCAGAACGGAGTTTAATTCGATTATAGATATTAAAATAAGATAAGTAATAAATTGATCAGTATAATTATCCATGGATAGATTTTTCTATCTGAGTGAAGAAAGGATTATGTTATGAGTGGTGTATCAGATCCTGTAGCAGACATGTTGACAAGAGTCAGAAATGCTGTGAAGGCCGGACATATGAAGGTTGATATCCCTCCTTCAAAAATGAAGGTAGCAATTGCAAGGATTTTGAAAAATGAGGGGTTTATTAAACACTTTAAAATAATTAGTGGAAAGGATCATAAGCTTTTAAGGTTGTATTTGAAGTATGGTCAAAATAGCCAGCCTGTGATTATTACTCTTAGGAGAATCAGTAAACCAGGCCGTAGAGTTTATATCAAAGCTCAGGATTTGAGGCCAGTTATAAATAATGTTGGGATTTGGATTTTGTCAACATCTAAAGGGGTGGTTACAAACAGGGTAGCCAAGAAGTTGAATGTTGGCGGAGAGGTTTTATGTGAGGTCTCTTAGTAACTTCGTTGAGATCTATATTGAGCTTATTCCCCTTCCTTGTATTGTTATATAGTTTTATATTGATATAAATTGAGATAGGATAGGGTTAATTTTAAGGGTATATATATCGAGAAATCATTATGTCAAGAGTTGGGAAAAAACCGATTGAGATACCCAATGGGGTTATGATAAGGATTGATGGTGGAGTCATCAATGTTGAGGGCCCTTTGGGTAAACAAAACCAGTATCTTTTTGAAGGGATTGAGATAAAGATTGAGGATAAAATACTCCAGGTCATAAATGTAGGGTGTGAGAGTGATAGGAATCAACGGGCATTGCATGGACTATCCCGATCCCTAATAGCCAATATGATTACTGGAGTATCAAAGGGATTTGAGCGTGATTTGGAGATTGTTGGAGTAGGTTATAGAGCGACCCAGCAAAATCAAGATGTAGTGTTTCAATTGGGTTTTTCACATAATGTCCAGTTTTCACCCCCTGACGGAACAACTGTTGAGGTTATTGAGCCAACCCTTATAAAGGTAAAGGGGGTAAGCAAACAGCAGGTGGGGCAGGTAGCAGCGGATATCAGGAGATTACGTCCTCCGGAACCCTATAAGGGTAAGGGTATTAGATACCGGGGAGAATATGTAAGAAGGAAGGCTGGTAAAGCAGGGAAAAAATAATGTCTAAGATTGCGTTGAAGAAAAAAAGGTATCAGAGAAGAAGGCTTAGGGTTAAGCAGAAGATACGGTCAAACATAGATAGATTAAGGTTATGTATATCGAAGAGTAATAGATATCTCTATGTACAGATAATTGATGACTCAAAGGGTCACACCCTTGTCTCTGCATCAACACTTGGTAAGGAATTTCCAGAAGCCAAGGGAGGAAACATTGATGCTGCAAAGGTCTTAGGAAAGATTATAGCACAGAGGGCTTTAGATAAAGGTATAAAGCGGGTTGTATTTGATAGGAATGGTTATCTCTATCATGGTAGAGTAAAGGCTTTAGCTGATTCAGCGAGAGAAAATGGTCTTGAATTTTAGAGGTGAACTCATATGGATATAGAAAGAAAAATAACAGAAGATGAGGATTTAGAATTGACTGAAAAGGTTATTGTCATAAATCGTGTGACAAAAGTTGTTAAGGGTGGAAGACGCTTTTCCTTCAATGCTTTATCAGTGGTTGGTGATGAGAATGGTCATGTTGGAATGGGTTTTGGAAAGGCGAATGAAGTGCCAGATGCAATTAGGAAGAGTGTTGAAAATGCAAAGAGGAATATTTATAGGATAAATCTAAAAAAGAATACAATACCCCATATAGTAATAGGGAAGTTTAAATCAGCTAGAGTAATAATGAAACCGGCTTCGCAAGGTACTGGAATCATTGCTGGTTCTGCTGTGAGGGCAGTTGTAGAAAAGGTGGGTATATCAGATATTTTGACCAAATCTCAAGGATCGCGTAATTCTTTGAATATAGCAAAAGCTACAATGTTGGGATTATTACAACTTCGGAGTCTGGAAGAGGTGGCAAAATTGCGGGATGTTTCAGTAAATAGGTTAATGGGATTATAGAGAGCGCTTATATGGCTGGAAGGATTATTATAAAACAGATAAAGAGCAAGATCGGCTCTAAACCAAAGCAGAGAGCAACCCTTACCGCATTAGGGCTTAGGAAGATGGGAGCTGAGCGTGAGCATGATGATAATAATGTGATTAGGGGTATGATTGAGAGGGTAAAACATTTAGTAGAAGTAAGAAATATAAGTGATTAGAGAAATTATATGCAATATCATTTAAAAAGACCGTCATCGATCAAGTTGAGGAAGAGAATTGGCCGTGGCATTGGCAGCGGGCATGGAAAGACAAGTTGCAGGGGTCAGAAGGGGCAGATGTCGAGATCAGGGAGCAGGCGAAGGGCATGGTTCGAGGGTGGTCAAATGCCAATTCAAAGACGAGTACCCAAGAGGGGTTTTACCAATATATTTAAAAAAAATTATCAGAATGTAAATTTATCGCAATTGACGAAGCTTGATTCAGAAGTAGTAAATCCGGAACTCTTGAGTAAGGCTGGTATAATAAAGGATGCAAAGAGTCTATTAAAGGTTTTAGGAGATGGTCATGTTGATAAGCCAATAAGTGTTATCGCTGATGCATTTTCAAAATCTGCCAAGGAGAAAATTGAGGGAGCAGGTGGGAGAGTGATCCTTAAAAAGGATATGTTACAAACAGAGAAATAGTGAAAGGCAAATTTTATGGCAAGTGCTGTAGTAAATATTTTTAAAATTCCTGAACTCAGACGGAAGGTCTTTTTTACATTATTTATTTTGATCATATATCGGGTAGGTTGTCATATCCCGATTCCTGGCATTAATGTAGAGGCATTAAAAGCATATTTTGATCAAGCCTCAAAAAGTGCTGCTGGAGGTTTGTTAGACTTCTTTGATCTCTTCGCTGGAGGTGCCTTAAAGAGATTTACTATTTTTGCATTAGGCATAATGCCATACATATCGGCATCTATAATTATGCAACTACTAAATGTTGTGATACCTGCACTTGAACGATTGAGCAAGGAGGGGCCTGAGGGATATAAGAAGATTAACCAATATACAAGATATGGAACGGTATTTCTATGTGCTATCCAGTCTTTAGGTCTGACATTTTGGATGAAGTCGATGACCTCTCCAAAGGGATCTGTAGTACCGAGGGATTCAGGTGTAGAATTTATTATAATTGCAGTATTAGCCATTACCACAGGCACAATGGTATTGATGTGGCTTGGTGAACTAATAACAGAGAAGGGGATTGGGAATGGTATTTCCCTATTAATATTTGCGGGTATTGTTGTTAGGGCGCCCTCTGCTGTTATGGATACCCTGAACAGGATCATAACAAGAAGCGATCCCATAATAGGAATAATACTATTAGGAATATTCCTACTGGTAATTGCTGCTTCCATAATGTTGACTCTTGGCACTAGGAAAATACCAGTACAATACGGCAAGAGGGTAGTAGGCAGAAGGATGGTGCAGATGAAGTCTCAGGCTATACCCTTAAGAGTCAACGCAGCTGGTGTTATTCCCATAATCTTTGCCTCTTCAGTCATGTTGTTCCCAACACAAATTAGTAATATGCTTGGAGTAAGTAAGTATGCAATTTTTACTAAGATACAATATTGGTTATCTCCAGGACAGTTCCTTTATATGATATTTTATAGTGTGTTAATAGTATTTTTTTGTTATTTTTATACAGCTATACAATTTAATCCTGTAGATATTGCTGATAATTTAAAGAAGTACGGAGGATTTATCCCTGGCATTAGACCAGGAAAAAAGACATCGGATTATATAATGAGGATCCTTAATCGGGTAACGCTGTCAGGATCAATTTTTCTTGCGCTAATAGCCATTGTGCCTGATTTTATTATACGTATATGGCCCGAGGAGGTTTCTCCAGAGATGGCTTATCTCTTTGGCGGAACATCATTATTAATCATTGTTGGTGTGGCTCTTGATACCCTTAAGCAGATAGAATCTCAGTTGTTAATAAGACATTATGATGGTTTCATCAAAAAGGGCAGGATAAGGGGTAGACGTTGATATTTGAGGTTATGGGAAAGGGATTGTTTTGGGGATTTATTTATATAACCTTGAGCAGGTTAAGAGAATTGAAGAGGCGTGTCTTATTGTTGCTGAGGCGCTTGATAAAATTGAAGAGATTATTGACGTTGGCACCTCAACTTATGAGATCGATCGATTGGCGAGAGATATTATCGATAGGTCAGGAGGAAGGCCAGCATTTCTTGGATATAGGGGTTACCCAGCAGTAGTCTGTACCTCAATTAATCAAGAAGTAGTCCATGGCATTCCTGATAAGGGTATTAAACTAGAAGATGGCGATATAATAGGAATAGATATTGGCGTAGAATACAAAGGATTTTATGGAGATACTGCAAGAACATATGCAGTGGGAAAATTAAAACATGATGCGGAATTATTATTGAAGGCTACAAAAGAATCATTATATGCAGGCGTTCGTGAGTGCGTAGTGGGTAATAGGATTTCTGATATATCCAATGCAGTGGAAACCTGTGTAAGGCAATATGGATTTTCTCCGGTAAGAGATTATGTAGGACATGGCATTGGAAATTCGCTACATGAAGAGCCCTCTATTCCAAATTTTGGTGAATCAGGGCGGGGACCCAGAATAATAAATGGGATGGTTTTGGCCATTGAACCAATGATAAATATTGGCACCTATGAGGTTGATCTTCAGGATGATGGATGGACCGTAGTTACTAGAGACAGAAAATTATCTGCACATTTTGAACATACTATCGCTGTTATAGAAGGAAGAGCGAAAATATTAACAAAGGGAAAGAGATTTAATTGAATAAATAGTATTATGGCTAAGGAAGAACCCATTGAGGTTGAAGGCGTAGTGGTTGAGCTGTTGCCTAATGCAATGTTTAGAGTTAAGCTTGACAATGATGGACCAGTAGTATTAGCTCATATATCCGGTAAGATGAGGATGCATTATATCAGGATTTTATCCGGGGATAGGGTGACGGTTGAATTATCACCATATGATTTGACAAGAGGTAGAATCGTATACCGTTATAAATAATTAGGGAAATATAAGATTTTATAGGTTGTAGTTAATGATTTGTTTTTGGATTCATAGGGCAGAGGGAAAATATGAAAGTGAGAGTTTCAGTTAAGAAGATATGTAATGATTGTAAAATAATTAAACGTGAAGGCGTAGTTCGTGTTATCTGTAAGAATCCTAGACATAAGCAGCGTCAAAAGAAGAGAAATGTCGGATAATATTAAATAAGAGGAAGGTTTAAATGGCAAGAATTGCGGGTGTAGATCTGCCAAATGATAAGAGAATAGAGATAGCCCTGACACGTATCTTTGGAATAGGGCTTTCAACCTCAAAAAATATCCTATATGAGACGGGAGTTGATGCAAATAGAAGGGTTAAGGATTTAACAGATGAAGAAATTAGCTCTTTAAGAAGGTCCATTGAAAAGAATTACAAGATCGAGGGTGATTTGAGAACTGAGATTACGATGAATATCAAGCGCCTAATGGACATCGGATGTTATAGGGGTATTAGACACAGGCGAGGATTACCATTGAGAGGTCAGAATACAAAAAATAATGCAAGAACATCTAAGGGGAATAAAAAACCCCTCTTAAGCCGTAAAAAGAGATAATACAAAGGAAAATAGAAATACGTGAAACAGAAGAGAACCAGAAAAAAGGAAAAAAAGAATATACCAGTAGGCAAGGCCTTTATCCGAGCTACATATAACAATACTATAATAACAATTACTGATATGAACGGTGATGTTATTAGTTGGGCATCCGCAGGTGGTGAAGGATTCAAAGGCTCAAGAAAATCTACTCCTTTTGCCGCACAGATGGCAGCTAAGGTGGCTGCACAAAAGGCTATGGATATCGCTGGATTGCGAATAGTCGAGGTAATGGTGAAGGGGCCTGGAATTGGCAGGGAGGCAGCTATAAGATCTCTTGCTCATTCTGGCCTGAATATTACAAAAATTAAGGATGTAACCAGAATACCACATAATGGTTGTAGGCCGCCAAAGCGTAGAAGGGTATAATTTATACAAGGAATAATCGATGGCAAAGTATGTTGGACCGTCATGTAAATTATGTAGAAGAGAGATGATGCCTTTGATGCTGAAGGGGCAACGGTGCCTTTCGGATAAGTGTGCATTAAAGAGAAAGAAATATCCTCCTGGGCCACCACGGAAAAGGAGAACTAAATTTTCTGACTATGGGATGCAGCTTCGAGCTAAGCAAAAAGTCAAAATAAGCTATGGTATGTTAGAGAGACAGTTTAAAAGAAACTTTGAAGACGCCACAAGGATGAAAGGAGCAACAGGTGAGAATATGCTCTCACTTCTTGAGAGAAGATTGGATAATGTTATTTATCGAATGGGTTTTGCCTCATCCAGAGGACAGGCCAGACAATTTATCCAACATAGACATGTATTAGTGAATGGCGATATTGTGGATATACCATCCTATAGAGTTAAGGAAGGGACAACTGTAGAGATTAGGGATAATTTTAAGAATAATGTAATGCTTGAGGATTCGGTTAAGCTATCTAAGGCTACTAGCTCTATTCCTGAATGGGTAGAAATTAATTTTGATGACAAAAAGGGCACAGTAGTAAGGTTGCCCACCAGGCAGGATGTGGAGATCGATTTTAATGAACGATTGGTAGTTGAATTATATTCAAAATAAATATACTTTTTGTATAATAACTTCTCAATAAGAGGGGTCCCCATTAAATAAATTTGTAATAAATGAATTTATTGTATTAGACTACCCCTTCTCATACCAATTGAGATATTAATAAGAAACAATAATAAGAAAGTAATTATATGTCATCCAGTTTGATTTAATATTATGGAGGTAGGAATGGCTCATAAGAATCTTTTGAAGGGTTTCAAAAGGCCATCCAGGATCATATTTGAACATGAGGAATTAGAGTCGAATTACGGAAAATTTATTGCTGAACCATTTGAGAAGGGATATGGATTAACTATTGGTAATTCGATTAGAAGGGTCCTCCTGTCATCTATAGAAGGGGCTGCAATATCAGCAATAAAGATCGAAGGCGTTCCACATGAGTTTTATGCTATAGATGGTGTATATGAGGATGTTACGAGAATAATTCTAAACTTGAAACAGCTTAGGCTGAAATATCATGGTGAAATACCTAAGGTCTTACACGTAATAAAGGAAGGACCTAGTACTCTAGTAGGAGCTGATTTTGATGTTGACTCTGAGATTGAGGTGATGAATAAGGATATCGTTATTGCTACCTTAAATGAATCAGGGAAAATTGATATTGAGGTACAGGTCGAAAATGGACGTGGGTATGTGCCTGCAGAGTTGAGTAAGGGTAGTTCAGATGTTATTGGTGTTATACCCATTGATACAATATTTACACCCATAAAAAGGGTAAATATAAGAGTGGAAGACACTAGGGTAGGACAGAGAACTGATTATGATAAATTGATACTTGAGATATGGACTGACGGATCCATATCACCAGATGATGCCCTGTCTCAAGCAGCCAAGATTATTAAGGATCATATGACCATATTTATCAATTTTGAAGAAGAGATAGAGGAAGATGGTGAGGTTGTTGAAGAAGATTACGAAAGGATGAAAGGTCTGTTGTTAAAGCCTGTAGAGGAACTTGGGATATCCGTAAGAGCATTTAATATGATGAATAGTCTGGATATAATAGTATTAGAACAACTGGTTCGTAAAACAGAAGAGGAATTAAGGAAATCAAAATATTTTAGTGATAATACACTTAAAGAAGTAAAGGAAAAGTTGGAAATATTACATTTAAGCCTCGGATTGAAGGAATAAGGGAGAAAACAATGAGGCACAAGAATAGCGTAAAACAATTAGGCAGAACCCATTCTCACAGAAAGGCCATGTATAGCAATATGGTTACATCTTTTTTTATAAACGAGAGAATAATAACCACAAAACAGAAGGGCAAGGAATTAAAGAAGATTTCAGAACGTTTGATAACCAGAGCCAAGAGGAATCTATTCTTGCAAGAAGGACAGGTTGGAGAAAGACTTCATAATAAAAGGGTTGTTATGCGTGTTATTCGAAACAGGGATGTCGTTGCCAAACTGTTTGATGATATTGCACATAGATATATGAATAGGAATGGGGGTTATACCAGATTATTACTCCTGGGAAGAAGGTCAGGCGATGCTGCTGAAATGGCCCTTGTTGAACTTATTGAGAAAAAGTCTATAAAGGACTCTGACGCGCTTCAAGATAAAAAAGAGAAGGATAAAAAGGATAAGAACAAAAAATAATTTGGGAATAAACCCCGATCAATTCCTATTATTGCTTCTCATTCGCCTTCCCTGCTATCACTTTACAGATGACGTCAAATTAATACATCTTCATTGAGAAAGGATTATGATACTAACCCGCTTTATACCTATGGGGGGGGTAATTGATTAATTGTAGTCTTCTTCAAAAGTCTTTTCTTTTCGACTGAATGGATTAAATTGAGGTTGTCATTTGCATCCCTCTTATACTCTTGTGGAATTCTATCATCAAATATAGGGTCTATGTGTTTAGTTCGGAGGTCGTATTTTAATATAATCTCACCAATTTGGTTCATATTAATGATTTTATATATTTCTATTCCATATAATTTGGTTAATTTGCAAAATGTGATAGTGTTGGCATATCTATCAATGATGTAGTTCAAGTTCTGTGTTGTCTTCTTTTTTTTCTTATTGAGTAATTCTATGTTAGGATCATAATAATTTTTTTTTGCTTTTCCTAGTTTCTTGTAGCCGTTGTTTAGATATCTCTCTATTGTTTCTCGATCATGGAATAGGTGATATTCTTTTTCCTCGTATGCTTTAATTCCTTCAATTGGATCATAGGGCCTCTTAAAATAGTTAGCAAAGCCACTGTTGGTACCATATTTGATAAGGATGTCAAAAGATTCTTTAGCGGTTGAATCTAGAATCTCCTCTGCTCGTTTCAAATAAATCGAAGCAAATTTTTTCATTATATTGCATAATTCTTCATATACATTATAAAATTTTTTAGTTGCTAAATCGAAATTTTGACCATAGTATTCCTCTGTGGCATCTTGAAAAAGCTTTTTAATCTCTTCGTATCCTTTTTTTTGTTCATCATTCCCAAAATTTTCTACTACTATTCGCATTGTTCTTAAGTGATTCAGCAATATCGAATAATTTTGTTGTGATTTTAGGGAAGCGGATATGGAATATATATCAGTATTAGTACTAATTATTATAAATGGAATAGATATGTATAATAGTATTTTATTCATTAGCTTAATAGAATTTGTATTTTGTTGTAATATAGTATTTCTCTTCCAAATATAACTGGGGAAACAATAATTTTATATTATAAAGAAAAAATTATAATGATACATTTATATTTTAATATCGTCTTGTTTTAATTTTTTCTTAATCTACTGATGTATTTTTTCTATATAAGCATAGTTTATGCAAGATATATTTAAGATAAGATATTAAAAGGTAATTGATTAATATAAATCTATATAATATGATTTAAGATGTATTAAATGAAACAGTTTATCATATTGAATTATCGATTGTATTATAAACGTTAGTATAATGAATTTATATTAATTATCTGATTGACAAGGAATGAATCGCGATAAGATGGCCCAAAAGAAGATATCCTTCAGGCAAAAGAATCCCACACTATGTCCGGTATGCTCTTATGAATTCTATCGAGAGGAGATGTTGACAGGTGGAGGTAGATTAATAGCTGGTGATCTGACTGATGAGTTAAGGAGAAAATTCGAAAGAAATGAAAAATTTGGGAAGGTGTATCCATTGGCTTATTTGGTGGTTATTTGCCCTAAGTGTCTGTATGCATCATATCCAATGGATTTTAATGAAATCACAATTGAAGAAATTGAAAAAATAAGGACTTCTACACAGTCAAGGATTGATTCTATTAAAAAGTTTTTTGGAGGGATGAGCTTTGAGAATAATAGAAATTTAACATCAGGGGCGGCCTCATTTTTATTATCTGTTGATTGTTATACATATAGGGATAGGAAGGTTGCGCCTACATTTAAAAAGGCAATTTCCTCAATCAGGGCTGCATGGCTCTTTGATGATCTCTTCAACGAGATTAATAATCCTACTTATAAAAAGATATCAGATTTTTTCTATTGGAAGGCCTATGGATTTTATCATCAGGCATTAAAGCTTGTTCAAACCGGTGGTGAGCTTATGGATGGTGTGGGAAATTTAGGGCCTGATTATGATAAAAATTGGGGATATAATGGCTTGCTGTATATGTGTGCAATCCTTACTGTGAAAATTGGCTCAAAAGAACCATTACTAGAGAGGAGGATCAATAATTTTGAGGTGACAAAGAGATATTTGAGTAAACTTTTTGGAAGCGGAAAGACATCAAAGTCAAAACCAGGACCTCTAGTAGATATGATAAGAGATCTATATACAAAAATAAATGAGATGTTAGATCAATGGTATCAGGAAATGGGAGAGAGAGAAAGATTAGAATAGCATTATTGATTCAGTACGATGGGACAATGTTTAATGGGTGGCAGTCCCAAAAAGCAGGACGGACTGTACAGGATGAGATCGAAAGAGCAATAGAGATAATTACTAAAGAGAGAACTCGTATAGTTGCCTCAGGAAGAACTGACACAGGAGTACATTCCTTAGGTCAAGTAGCTCATTTTGATATAGAGAAGAGGATTGATATAAAAAGGCTTTGTATCGGGTTGAACGGTGTTCTGGATTGGGATATTTCAATAAAGAACGCATATGCTGTCCCACAGGATTTTCATGCAAGGTTTAGCGTTCAATCCAGAGAGTATATATATCTGATATACAATCACTATCAGAGAAATCCCTTTATGAATTACAGGGCAATGTGGGTAAATTATAAACTTGATATTGATTTTCTTCGTGAGGCATTATATTTATTAATTGGAGAAAAGGATTTTGCATCTTTTTGTAAAAAAAGATCATCTGATATTAATACCAGAAGGAGAATTGAAGATATTAAGCTTTCGAGGATGGGGGATCTATTGATTATTCAAATACGGGGGAATGCATTTCTACATAACATGATAAGGATAATAGTAGGAACAGTCATTGAGATGTTTAAAAATAAAATGGAACCGAAACATATAATTAATATACTTGCCCAAAGGGATAGAGCATCAAGTGGCATCACAGCTCCATCCTATGGCTTATATTTACATGAAATTGAATATAATCCACCCCTCTCGTCAATGGAATCAGCATTTTAATAGATTCATCACATTAGTAACAGATGATCCATTTGTCGTAGAAATATTTTAACCAAGATACCATGAATTCCAATCAACCCTCACGGATTCTTATTTGATAATTGTTAATCATCCTGCCAATTTATTACATAATACAACTTTATCCTTGACTGAATGTATCAAAATATAACCATAATATTATTTAAGCCGTTAATTGTTTATGAAGTATAATTAATGTATATGGAGAAATACTTATGAATACATCGTTGTTTCAGGAACTTAAAGAGCGAGCTATTGATACTCAATTATGTTTTTTCTGTGGTACATGTGTTGCTGTATGTCCGGCAGACTGTATTGTATTTAAGGACAATGGGCCTGAACTTGACGGAGAATGTACTGACTGTGGACAGTGTCTAGAGACCTGTCCAGGGTTGGGTGCTCCACTTCAGGAATTGGATAGTCTGGTATTTGGCCGTTTGAAAACAGAAGAAGAGGACCAAAGTGGTATGGGGATTTTTATCAAGGACAGAAATCTTGTTAGCGGAGATGAGGAAATATTTAATTGCGGCTATACGGGCGGTAAGATAACAGCTATTCTCGCATATCTTCTGGATAAGAAGGAGATTGATGCAGCTATAATATCCTCCTGGGGTAAAACATCCCCTTTCAACTGGTTGTCATGGCCTATGATCGCAAAAAGTCGAGATGATTTGATTAACGGAACGGGAAGCAAGTACGTATTCAGTCCCAATCTAATAGCTCTAAAAGAGATTTTAGATATGAAGGATATTGATGATGTTGCGTTGGTCGGTTTGGGATGTCATATACAGGGATTGAGGAAGCTGCAATATCTTGGAAAAACATACTCAAATCTGGTAAAGAAGGTAAAATATAGTTTTGGTTTATACTGTGGCGCTCCAATGAAACAAAAGGATGATTTCCTTCTTCATGTTGCAAAACTCTGCGAGGTATCAGAGCAGGATATTATACAAGTTGATTTTAGAAGGGTTTCAATGGAGTTCGATGTCGTTTATGAGGTTGTTCTTAAGGATGGTAGAAAGGTCAGTAAGCAGATGAATATATTCGAGCTATTTCAGATTTTACCTCAATATCAATGTTGGAAGCGATGCAGATTGTGTACTGATTATTCTGCAGAATACGCTGATATTTCATTTGGTGGAGCACATGTGACAAGCCGTACACCAGCAGGCGAGGATATTGTGAAGAGGGCTATTGATGATGGTTGGCTTATCACTCCTCAACAAAATACAAATTCAATGATTGATAACATGGTTGAAGAGATCGATAGGTCAATGGTTATGATGAAAAAGGTAAAGAATAAAAAACGGATATTTGACTATAGAGCAAAGGGAAATCCTACACCAGAATATGATTGATACGATTATTACAATTTATGTTAAATCTGTAGGGTCTTTCCATTTGTTGAAGAGGCTTCTTAGTTGAAAATATAAATTCATCATTTAAGTCACAAGTAATCACTACGCTTATTGAGTACTTATTACGTTTTTATTAGAATGAAACTTTTTCCTAATTAATAATACTTCCCAATACAAATTCATTGACAAAGGATGTTGGTTTCGCTTTATTCGGATTAATTTTAAATTAACAATAAAAAATGTGAAATTTGAGGAGTAAAAAATTGATGAAAATAAGTGCCGACGATCTGAAGCTTATTGCTAACACAATAAGAAGTCTTTCCATAGATGCTATACAGAAAGCTAATTCCGGCCATCCTGGAATGGTCATGGGATGTGCTGATATTGCAGCTGTTCTATGGAGTAAAATTCTGAAGCATAATCCATCGAATCCAGGTTGGATAAATCGTGACAGGTTTGTCTTGTCCGCAGGCCATGGTTCAATGCTGATGTATTCTGTTTTGCATCTTTCAGGATATGATATAACCCTTGAAGATATCAAGAACTTTCGGCAAATGAACAGCATTACTCCTGGCCATCCTGAATATCGAAGCACACCCGGTATCGAGACAACCACTGGCCCTTTAGGACAGGGATTTGCTAACGCTATTGGCATGGCAATAGCCAGCCTATTCTTGGCAAGGGAATTCAATGATGATGAAGTCAGTATCATAGATCACTATATATATGCGATTGTGAGTGACGGGGATGTAATGGAGGGAATATCTTATGAGGCAGCATCAATAGCTGGTCATATTGGCCTTGGAAATGTGATATTTATCTATGACTATAATAAAACTACAATAGAAGGGGATATCGATCTAACTTATTCGGAGGATATTAAAAAGAGATTTGAATCCTGTAATTGGCATGTCCAGTTTGCAGATGGCCATAATTATGATGAGATAGAGAATGCAGTATTGAAGGCGCAAAAGATAGAGGATAGGCCATCAATTATTATAGCAAATACAGTAATAGCCAAGGGAAGCCCGAATAAGGAAGGGAGTGAAGATACACATGGGGCTCCCCTGGGTGAGGAGGAGGTTAGGGCATCAAAACAGAATATTGGATTCGATGCCAATTTGCATTTCTATGTTCCACAGAGGGTATATGATATACTGACTGAGAGGAAAGGGGAGTTGAAGAGGATTAATGAATTATGGGATGAGAAATTTAATAAGCTTATTGTTGGTAATCGTAAAGACAGGTGGGATAAATTTTTTACAAATCCTGATATCGAATCTCTCCGAAAGAATTTGCCTGTGTTTGATATAGATCAGGCAATTGCAACTAGAAGCGCTAGCGGAAAGATGCTGGAGATGCTTTTCAAAGAAGTTCCAAATATAGTAGGTGGTTCCGCTGACCTTGGATCAAGTAATAAATCCTTTGTTAAGGGATATGAAGAAACAGGGAGGAACAAGTTAGGTAGAAATATACACTTTGGCGTAAGGGAACATGCTATGGCAGCGATTCAGAATGGGATTTCCTGCTATGGTGGTTTTTTGCCATATACCGCAACCTTTTTTGTATTCACGGACTACATGCGTCCTGCAGTTCGAATCGCTGCATTGAGCAGACTGCATGTCATATATGTTCTTTCACATGATTCGGTCTTTGTTGGCGAGGATGGTCCAACTCATCAGCCAGTAGAGCACCTTGCTGGAATCAGGATGATCCCAAACCTTACAGTTATCAGACCTGCTGATGCATTAGAGACGAGAGAGGCATGGATTTCAGCAATAGAAAACAGGGACGGACCAACAGCGCTTATTCTAACTAGGCAGAATGTACCGGTTATCAAGAGGAAGTCGCAGGCTGAAAGAGATCTTGATAAGGGAGCATATATAATTTATGATACAGCCCTTGCCTCAGATGTTATCCTAATCGCATCAGGTTCGGAAGTCCATATTTCAATTGACGCCGCAATCAAGTTGGAAGAAGAGGGGATTAAAGCAAGAGTGATATCCTTTCCATCATGGGAATTATTTGAAAGGCAGTCATGTGAATATAAAGAAAAGATTTTACCTAAAGAAATCAAGAAAAGGGTTGTTATTGAGGCTGGTATCAGGATGGGATGGGAGAGGTATGCAGGTGATAAGGCCCTTTATATCACCATGGAGCAGTTTGGGGTTTCGGCACCTTATAAGATGTTAGCAGAACGATATGGCTTTAATTGTGATTACATAAAAGCAAAAGTGCTTGAATATTTAAAGGCATAGATATATTACAAGAGGGATTATCAATTTAAGAATAATATATAGAAAAGATCTATTGAAGGATATCATTTATCATTTGGGATGAGAAAATGAAAAATAGAAAAATAATTACACTTTTAATTGCCCTAATGAATGAGATTATAGATGGCACGGAAGCCTTTTTTGTAGAGAAGATCATTCCCAGAAAGAAAATCCTTATTCGTATAATTATCTTTGTGATTATACTCTTTTTCCTAATATTTTTGGGATTTATTGGAGTTACAACCTATGTTTTCTTTAAGTATAGACCTGTAATATGGAGTTTCCTAGATACTGATTACACCTATAAATTTGATAGATTAGTTAATGCCCAATTGGCTGCTCCTATACGAATTAGCCTACCAGTGGAGCAAAGGATCAATATCCCCTTTAAGAAGTTACTGCGGGCTAAAGTCCCTTTTAAAACAGTGCTTTCAATACCCATCAATAAAACATTTGAACTTCCCTTTGAAAAGCCTATATCCGTATATTTAGATCACGTTTTCCCAGTAAATGAGGTAGTACATCTTGATACTAAGCTACCAATCGATACAGTAACTACCATTAGCCTATTTGGTATTAATAAAGATGTTAGAGTCAAGGGCGACTTCCCAGTGGATTTTGATATACCAATAGATCATAAATTTCGGATTAACGATAATATTTCCTTCCTACCAAAAGAGCCTGTCAGCGTGCCGATAAATCATACCTTTGATGTACCTGTTGATATCGTGGTGGATGTAAACTTTCCTATTGATGTGGATTTAGATGTGCCCCTTAAACTTGATTTTGAAACTGATCTTACAATTGATCAGAAATTGCCTGTAATTATTGAATTTGAGATTATATTTAATCCATTAAAGGGAATTGAAATTAAACAGGAATAGGTTAAGATATTTTTACTCCCAGATGAAGGTGATTGACTATTCCTGTATGTGGCTATGAATGAAGGGTAGCACTCACACCCCTATGCTAAGACTTAAGATTATATTTCCCAATATTCATTAACGGTTATCTCAAATTAGTAGAAAAAATACGCCTTAATTGGATTTTTTTTCGCCTTGACATTCTTTTACTCGATGATTAGCCTTGCTTGATTGTATGATATATCTTGTGGTGAAAGTAAACATCATAAAACTTGGAGGAGAATACGATGAAAACTAGGATAACAGAGATGTTGAATGTCACTTATCCCTTCTTTGGTGGTACTATGATGTACATATCAACCGCCTCCTTCGTTAGCGCAATATCGGAGGCTGGGGGTGTCGGGATATTAGCTTCAGCAATGTTTAGAAGTAAAGAGAGTTTCAGGGATGCTATTAAAGAAATTAAGGATAAAACCGATAAACCCTTTGCTGTAAACATTAACCTTTTCCCTATGATGCAGCCTATAGATAATAATGAGTATTTGGATGTTATATTAGAGGAAGGGGTAAAGATAGTTGAATCAAGCGGGCATCGTGCACCTGATGATATTGTAGCTAGATTGAAGCCAGAGGGAGTGAAATTGATTCATAAATGTGTTGGAGTGCGTTATGCGAGAAAAGCTGAATCAACTGGCGTAGATATGGTGACAGTAGTCGGCTTTGAGAATGGTGGCGCTACTGGAACATTGGATATTACTACCCTTTGCCTTGTTCCAACGGTTGTTAATGGGGTTAATATTCCTGTAATAGGTGGTGGTGGAATTTCTTCAGGTGCAGCAATAGCAGCTATTCTGGGATTAGGAGCAGAGGGTGTTATAATTGGAACCTTATTGCTCTGCACAGAAGAATGTCCAATACACGACAACCTAAAGAAGACTCTGCTTGAAGCAAAAGAGACCGATACAACCCTAATTATGCGTCCATATGGCAATACCCATAGATGTTTGATCAATGATGTTGTAAAAAAGGTGCAGGAACTCGAAAAGGAGAATGCGCCTATTGAGAAGGTGATCCCGATTATCGCTGGTGAAGAGAATTCCAAGTTAATCAACGAAGGCGACTTGACAAAAGGATTCATCTCCTGTGGTCAGGGTATAGGACAGATCAATAAAATTTTGCCCCTTAAAGAGTTATTTCAACAGTTGGCTGAAGAGACAAGATCAGCTAATAATAGGCTGAATGATATACTTCGTTAGTACATTTGTATTCGGATTATTATTAATTATAAGTTGAATATGTCTAATTATACAGATAGCTGAGTAGGAGAGCATATATATGCGTGACTTGTCCTATAATGTGGGAGAAATAGATGCCTGAGGAATCTGTCGAATTTACTGTTGATGATATTGTTTTAGAGGGTGTATTACATCATCCTCATGGAGGTGGTCCTTCCCCTGGTGTTGTTATGTGTCATCCCCATCCTCAATATGGCGGGAATATGTTCAACTGCGTTGTAGTTGAAGTCTGTCGTGCCCTAGCCAATGAGTCAGTTGCCGCCTTTAGGTTTAATTTCCGAGGTGTGGGCGGAAGCCAGGGAAGTTATTCTGATGG
Source organism: Spirochaetota bacterium (assembly GCA_034190085.1). Taxonomy (NCBI): domain Bacteria; kingdom Pseudomonadati; phylum Spirochaetota; species Spirochaetota bacterium. Next base: position 40,418 of record JAXHTS010000073.1, on the reverse strand, counting down.
AATTGGGGAGCAGGGGGATGTTAAGGGTGCCATTACCTTTTTGTCCTCGTTAGATGGGGTTGAATCATCGAGAATTGGATTGGCAGGTTATTCCTTCGGGAGCATGGTGGCTTTTCCTGTCTCACAGCGTGATGAGAGGGTAAAGGCTCTGTTCCTTATTTCTCCTATCATCGATCCATCTGCGTTGGAGGAATTACAGAGTTATAATAAACCAATGCATCTCCTTTTTGGAGAGGAAGATCAGTTTATTAACCCTCCTTCATCACAAGCAGAAATGGAGGGAATTGAGATCATACCAGGTGCTGATCATTTCTGGTGGGGATTTGAGGAACAGATCGCTACTAAGGCATCAGCGTTTTTTTCTAAGTCATTGCGATGAGTGTGCCGTTTAGTTAAAATCTGTCATTAATCGACTATTTTATATAATTTTGAGCACCTTGTTGGAGATCACAAAAGAATAATAACTGAAAGAGTGATAGAGTATAACAACCACCCCAACAAATATTTTTTATAAACACATAAGGGTTTCTGACTACTTTTGCTTTATGCATTATATAACAGCTAATCATTATAAGAAACTGCTTAGTTACTTTAGTTACTCTTGCACTACTATCGCATGAGAATATAGGCAGAGTATTCATGTCAATTACCTCAGGGTATCCAAAATACTAACTGAGATTGAATTCTATAAATAGTGATTTTTAATTTATAGAAATATTATTATAAGGATTGTTGATATGGATGATAAATTAAATACAAATTTAATGAGAAGGGTATGCATAGGGGATATGATAAGAAAACGCGTGATTAATGAACCCCAGAAGGAAGTGATCGTCTTCAGCTATAAGGGCAAGATTATAAGGCGACTTACAATTGAGGAGTTAAACAGGGAGGCTAACCGGTTTGCTAATGCAATAATGGAACTCGGTGTAAAAAAGGGGGATCGTGTGGCGATTTTTTCCCACAATTGCGTTCAATATGTTGATTTATTAATTGCGCTTTCGAAGATGGGGGGATGGATAACACCAATAAACTTTGCTCTCAAGAGTAGAGAAATTTTACCCATAGTGAACCATTCAGAGACAGTGATGTTGGTCGTTGAAGATGAATTGGCTGACACCATAATGGAAGTAGTGGGGGAAATGCATAGCGTTAAGCATAAGGTTATGATCAACCTAAGCGGTAATAGATCAATCCCTGAGGGATGGCTCGATTTTGATGAATTATGCTCGGAGAAATATTCGGATGATGAGCCAATGGTTGAGATAAACGATAACGATGTTTTGACCTTGATGTACACAAGCGGTACTGAGGCAATGCCCAAGGGCGTATTAAATTCTCACCTCAACTGGTTCTCGTCAATTATGAATTTCTGTATGGACTTTGGTCGTTGGAGTCCGCCGGAAGGAATTCAATTAGGAGCGATCCCCCTATTCCATGTGGCAGGTCATTTGGCTATCTTTTTGACCCTTGTGCAGGGTGATAAATTTGTACTTTTATATACACCAGATCCAAGTGAGGTTATGCAAATAATAAAAAGCGAGAAGATCAATTCAATTGGCCTGCCGCCAACAGTCTTTGTAAATATGCTTAATATGCCGGATGGAGAGAAACTGATGAAGGAGCTATTTGGCACTGTCCGATCATGTACCATCTTCGGCAGCCCCATACCAGAGGCAACCATGCGAAGGATAATGGAGATATTGCCTGAGGTATATTGGCAGAATTATTATGGACAATCAGAGCTAACCCCGCTTGGAACAACACTAAAATCCCCTGATTTACTAAGGAAGTTTGGGGAAGCGGAGGAGAGGTTTGATGGAGCAGAACCAATTGGACAGTCTCATGCTGTGGTAGAGATGAGGGTTGTAGATGATGATGATAATGAAGTGCCTCCAGGAACTGTTGGAGAGATGGTTGTGAGATCCCCCACTACTATGCTTGGGTATTATAAGGAAGAGGAAAAGACGAGAGAGACATTTAGAGGGGGGTGGCATCACACTGGAGATCTTGCTATAATGGATGAGGAGCGTTATTACTATTTTGTTGATAGGAAAAAGGATATCATTAAGACAGGCGCGGAGAATGTGTCATCAATTGAGGTGGAAAACTGGGTAGCCAAGCACCCGAAGGTGGCTGAATGTACGGCGGTTGGCCTTATTCACGAGAGATGGGGTGAAGCTGTTACTATTTTTGTCTCTCCTAAACCAGGAGATAGCTTAAGTGAGGATGAAATCATACAGCATTGTAAGCAGGGGCTTGCAGGATATAAGGTTCCCAAGAAGGTAGTTGTGTTGGATGAACTCCCCAAAAATCCAAGTGGAAAGATTTTAAAGAAGAATCTGAGGAAGGAATATAGTGGTATATATAATCGATCTTGATGATAAAGCTGAGTATAGAATTGTCTCTTTAGCAAAAGGAGATCCTCTCTCACATCTAAATGAGAGGGGATCTCCTTTTATTTTTCATGATTCTTAAGCAGCATTCTATTAAGTGAATGTGGATTACAGCTTAAAACCTACTTTCAATCAAAAATAGAATCAGATCTAAAGACCTATCTCCCTTGCTACAATCTCGCGATGATAATCGCTATCATTGAAAGCCTGCGCAGCCGCCTTTGCTCTTCTATAATACAGATGCATATCATGCTCCATGGTGAATCCCATAGCCCCATGGATCTGATGCCCCAACATCGTTACTCGTTGGGAGGCATCGCTTACCCAAGCTTTAGCCATTGAAGTCTCCTTTGTGGCAGGTAGGTTTTCTGAAATTTTCCATGCAGCCTCATAAGTAATATACCGAGAGCCATCAACATCAATCAGCATATTGGCGCAATAGTGCTGAATAGCCTGGAAAGTGCCAATTGGTCTTCCGAATTGCGTCCGTTCGTTAGCATATTGAACACTCATTTCCAGAGCCGCCTGTGTGCCTCCAACCATCTCAGCACACTTGGCGACCGCAGCCTTCTCTAAGAGATCCTTAATAATTGGCCATCCCTGATCTAACCCCCCAAGGATGTTCTCTTTGGGTACGGTTACATCTTTAAATATGATTTCATTCTGCTTATCATGTGCCAGCGTTTTTAGCAGGGTACACTTAATTCCTAGACTCTTTGCATCAACTATAAAAATGCTAATTCCTTCCTCAGGATTTGATGTTTCCTTTGTCCTGGCCACGCATAATATATAGTCAGCTACATTAGCATCTGGTACAAAGAGCTTTGTGCCATTTATTATGTATTGTCCATCTTTTGCAGTTGCTTTTGTAGATATAGAAGAGGCTTCGTAAGAAATGCTTGGCTCAGTTAAAGCCAAAGTCAAGATCGCTTCACCACTTGAAATCTTGGACAAATATTGTTTTTTCTGATCATCGTTTCCTGCGTTTAAAATGGGAAGACCTGCTAGAATCACTGTAGAGAAGAATGGTCCAGGTAAAATATTATATCCCATCATCTCGAGTAGAATAACTAAATCCATAAAAGAGCCATTGCTTCCACCATATTCTTCAGGGAAGACAACTCCAAGCCAACCCAAATCAGCTATTTTTTTCCATAATTCCGGGGAGTATCCCTCATCGCTCTCATCCAGCTCTCTCACCTTCTCCTTTGGACATTCCTCAGCTAAAAATTCCCGAGCTGATCTTTTTAATATTTCCTGTTCTTCACTTAAACCAAGGTCCATTCTCTTACCTCCTAGTCTTTTAACTTGATTAGAGTTTTATTTGCGAGTTAATCCTAAACCCCTCATAGCGATAATATTACGCTGGATTTCAGATGTGCCAGCGCCTACAATAGCAGATATACAGTCGAGATAGCCAAGTTGTATCCTTCCCCTTAACGCTGTCCACTTGGAATCTGTTGATAATTGACCATATGGACCCATAATGTCCATTGCGGCAAAGGCGAGATCACGACTAACCTCAGTAGAAATTAATTTTAAAATTGATGCATCAGTATCAGCACTGATGCCTTTATCACTCTGCCAAGCTACCTGCCAATAGAATTTGTTTACTATCTCAATTTTAATCGCGATATCCGCTAGCTTGCTTCGAACTAGAGTATCTTCACTTAATGGCTTTGAATTGCGTTCGGTTTGTTTCGTGTACTGAACCAATTCCTCAAAATTTCTCTTAAATCCGCCCATGGGTACAGCAAGTCTTTCGTATCCCAAAGCAACCATTAAATAATACCATCCCTGGTTCATTTCACCCACTATATTATTTTTCGGAACACGCACATTATCAAAGAAAACTTCATTAAAGGAATGAATATCACAAATATTTACAATAGGACGAATGGTGATACCTGGTAAGTCATTGGGTACAATGATAAAGGTTATTCCTTGATATTTTTTCTCAACATTGGAATCAGTCCGAACAACCATCCAAGCACAATCTGAAACATGAGCGCCGCTGCTCCATATCTTGCTGCCGTTAATAATTATGTCATCGCCATCCTCGACCGCCTTTGTCTGAAGAGATGCCAAGTCGGAACCTGAATTGGGTTCACTATATGCCAACCAAAAGCTTATATCTCCACTTGCAATTTTAGGCAACCATTCATTCCTAAGCTCATCACTGCCAAATAGATCGATAGTGGCGCCTCCGATGCCAGTAGCCACATTGCCAGCAGGAGCCCTGTAATAACTCATTATATAACTAAAAATAGCCTGCTCAATATGAGTGCGTTTTTCAGTATTCCACTTGGGCCAACTCATACTGAGCCATCCCTTCTTCCCTAATTTTTTCCAGAACTGTTGACAGAATGAGATATATTCCTCTTCAAACATAGGCAATATCCCATATCCCCCTGGCCAAGTTAGACATTCATCTACCCATCCATCGGGAAGTTCTGCCTTTATAAAATCTTCAACCTCCTGCCACCAGGCCTCTTCCTTAGCTGTAAACCTATAATCCATATTACCCCCTATCTTTCGATAAATTACTTTCTCGGCAAGCCTAATCCTCGTTGTGCTATAATGTTACGCTGAATCTCATTTGTGCCGCCACCAACACCTATGGAAAGGGATCCTAAAATCAATCTTTCAATGCTTGCATTATCAATGGTCCACTTCGAATCTAATGCTAACTGAGCATAAAGCCCTTGAATATCCCTTCCAAGATCTGCTACACGCCTTGCTAAATCACTCATAAATATCATTGACATTGAGGATTCATAGTTTGGATGAAGGCCCTTGCTGAACATCCATGCAATCCTGTAGCACATCATGCGGCTGACCTCAACCTCAATTGCAAACTCTCCTAACTTTTGTCGAATTATAGGATCCTTGTCACGCCCCATCTCCTTGGCATATCTAATAAGTCCCTCAAGGATTCTCTGAAGGCTAGCAGCGGTTCCTACTGAAGAGCGTTCATAATCCAAGGCGATCATCAACTCGTAAAATCCTTTATTTTTCTCGCCAACCAGGCAATCCTTAGTTGCGCGTACATTATCGAAGAAAACCTCATTGAAAGAATGAAAATTAACAATATTTACCAAAGGGCGCACAGTGATACCTGGAGTCTTCATATCAATTATAAACATGCTGACGCCCTGATATTTTTTAGGTGCATTGGGATCTGTTCTGGCAACAAGCCAACAATAATCAGCATGATGAGCATAACTTGTCCAAATCTTGCTGCCATTTATCACGTACTCATCTCCATCCTCTTCAGCCTTAGTCTGTATTGACGCAAGATCTGAACCCGCATTCGGTTCGCTATAACCGAGACATATTATTTTCTCTCCCAAGGCCACACCCTTTACATACTTCTCCTTCTGCTCTTCAGTACCGAATAATAGAATATCAGGACCTACCCAATTGACAGCGATCTCTGTCTCTACGCCTACCGGCGCATTGTTATATGACAACTCCTCCGCAAGGATGAGGCGTTTCATGTGACTCATCTCTGACCCCCCATACTGCTTGGGGTAGGACGGAGCTAACCAACCCTTGCTGCCCAACTTCCTCTGAAATTCTCGAGATATTGGCCAGGACTCTTCAGTCTCCTGCCACATGGCAGTGCACATTGTGCTAACAGGGTGAAGTTCATGCCATCTTTTGGGTATCTCCTTCTTTAGCCAGTCGCGAACCTCTTGACGAAATTCTTCCTCCTCTTTAGTAAACCTAAAATCCATTTTGCCCCCTTATCAATTGGTAATATAAGTCCATTCTAGATTATATTATTATACCGGATTAAGAAACATTTTTGTATTTCACATCACTAACTCTTGACGATAGTGATAAGTTTTCATTAGATTGTCTGAAGTCGTAATAATGTCCATTGTGAGTATCTATGTCTATACAATAATCGACTTGCTCTATGATTGCTAACTATAGACCCTGTTAATTCACAAGCTTGAGTCGCTCTCTGCATTCCTTAACCGTTGCTACCTCTCTTCCCTGATCCCTCACCATGCGGGCTGCTTTTTCTACAAGTTCGCCATTTGAATTTGCCATTCTGTCGCTGGAGATATAAAAATGATCCTCCAGACCAACCCGTATATTCCCACCTATAGAAATAGCCGCTGCGACCATCCTCCATTGGTCATGACTTATCCCAATTACCTCCCAATCGCTCTGTGGTGGTAGCAACTCCACTTGATGAACAAGATTTTCAACCGTTGGGGGAATGCCTCCCAAAACTCCCATAATAAGACTAACCTGATAGGGTGGGGTTAGCAAATCAAGATTGATAAGTGGATATATGTTGCCTATATGTCCTGCGTCAAAGCATTCCATCTCAGGCTTGACGTTGCTATCATTCATGGTTTTGACTATTTCGATTATCTCGGAGAATGGATTGCTAAAAACTGCTTCAAAAACGAATTTCTTTTTGGTAGGACTATACTTTGCATAGTTCATCGATCCCATATTAAGGGCGCCAATGGATGGTCTAATCTCCTTAATCGGGGCTGTCTTCTGTTCGGTGGATATTCCTATAGCCCCTGTGGAAAAGTTGGTAATAATGGGACAGGCATCAGTTATAGCCTGATAAATGTTTCGATAATCTTCTACGTCATAGCTGGGGGCGCCATCCGGTTTTCGAGCATGTATATGAACTACAGCGGCACCCGCATCATATGCACGCTTGGCCTCCGCTGCATATTCCTCTGGTGTGTATGGAATACTAGGGCATTGAGCCCTGTTAGCAGCAACACCAGAGAGGGCACATGTAATCATGCAGCCCCTTTCATAGTTTTGATTATCTTTTATCCATAATGATGACATACTTCTACCTCTTCTTTGTTCTTAAATTATTTTCCAGTAAAATTGGGTTCTCTCTTTTCTAAAAATGCGATTACCCCTTCTTTTGCATCATCAGTAGCTATTACCTTGCCTAATGCATCGCAGAGAAGATCAACTGCATCATCGAATCCCATAGAAGATACCTGATTAAAGGCCTCTTTGCCAAGCTTTATGATTATTGGACTCTTCTTTGACAAGCCCTGCAATACCTCATCAACCCTTTCATCAAATTTATCCTTTGGAACAGCTTCAGAAATAAGGCCAATCTTTTCCGCTTCTGATGCAATTATTCTCTCGCCAGTTAATACCATTTGCATTGCCTTTTTACGCCCTACATCCCTTAAAATCAATGCGCCGATCATCATTGGAAATAGCCCAACATTGACCTCTGGCGTTCCGAATTTAACATCCTCATGAGCTATTGCTATGTCGCATGATAGCATAAGACCAAGCCCGCCAGCCATGCAGTATCCATTGATCCTTCCTACTATAGGTTTGGGAAATTTATCCATTTTTTTTAGCATATGGGCAAATTTTTTCTGGCCTCTCTGTGCATCCTCTGGCGATCCTGAACCTCCACCTCCAAGATCACCGCCTGAACAGAATGCTTTTTCACCGAAACCGGTTAAGCATACAACCCTTACATCATTATCCTTCTCAGCTCGCTCAAGGCTTTCAATGATTAAATCCATTACATTTTCGTTAATAGCATTTCTCTTTTCTTCTCGGTTAATAGTAAGATAGGCTACACGGTCCTTGATATTATAAAGAAGATCATCCTGACTCATGGTTCACTCCCTTTTTTGTATTGATTATATTGATATATTTCATGATAAATATAGTCGTCGAATATTTGATTATTGATCTCTATCTAAAGTATAGTGTAGGAATAAAGCTACCTTCATGGGGTTACTTCAACCTTTCAACCTTTATGATATTATGCACTCGCTTAAACACGAGTATGTAAAATTTGTATATATATTATTGAATAATATTTAGTATGATGATAATCATCATCATGTTTGAATATAAGTAGATGACCAAGGATATGATTAAATTAATTTTATAACTTATAATGTCAAGGCTAAAAATAAATTCTTAGTTATATTTAAAAATTACTCAATAACCTGGGTAAATAAAAGAAATTTATTATTATCTTTATTTTGGATATTATTAGGGGCTTTTTTGTGCGGATAGTCCCATTTGACCGCCAATCTTCTACTGTAGATCGATAATTGTCTTTGGGAAATGGATTTTCCTTGACAAAAAATGATTTAGCAACTATTTGATCTCCATATATAAGAAATCCTTGGTTTGATCATTCTATCCGGGTGGGCGATATTCAATAATTTATATGGCTTATGAAGAGGACTTAATAATGCCTGATTTAATTAAATTATAGGTGTTATATTTTATTAGTGAGGAATAATTCTTGAGAAAAGTCAAGATATATGTATATTGAGGCATATGTGAACATTGGTTAATTTAATTTATCCACTTGAAGCTGCCAATTTTAGAATTCTTGAATCTTTTTCTTCTTAAATATTATCAGTTCTTTTTATAATTCCTATACCAAAGGTAATTTTATTGAATTAGCGCTATTGTTGATAAGGATATATTAAACATTTCTGATAGTGGATAATAGATTAGCCTTTTAGACAAGTGAACGTAAATTGAAAATATAATTTGGAGGTTAATGAACTATGAGTGGATCAAATAATAAAATAGAAGTGAAAGCGCCAATGTCAGGTGTATTTTATAGAAAACCGGCTCCTGATAAAGCTCCATATGTTGAGGTTGGAGATGAGGTGAAGAAGAAGCAGGTGTTGGCGCTCCTTGAAACGATGAAGGTTTTTCAAAAAATAAAATCACCCATTGATGGTAAAATAGTAGAGATTTTAGCTGAAAATGAGGCGACCCTGAAGGATGAAGCTGTCATGTTTATAATTGAAACTAGTTAGGTAATTGGAATAGATCAATAGAGAATGACCGAGGAATATAATTGGGAGATAGTAAATATCGGAATATTTCTATGATATCTCTGGTAATTATGAATAAGGAAAATAAGGGTATTAATGAATAATAAATCTAAGTTTTCGAAAATATTGATTGCTAACAGGGGCGAGATCGCGCTTCGAGTCATTAGGGCATGTAAAGAGTTGGGAATCGAGTGTGTGGCAGTCTATTCTGAGGCTGATGTTAATTCCTTACATGTTAGGCAAGCTCATGAAAAAGTATGTATTGGCCCTCCCATTAGTTCTCAAAGCTATCTTAATATTGAGGCTATTATTAAGGCTGCTAAGGATACTGGGGCTGAGGCTGTACATCCAGGTTATGGATATTTAGCGGAGAGTGAGCAGTTTGCTTTGAAATGTAATGAAGAGGGATTAGTCTTTATTGGCCCAACCCCTAACAATCTACGAATGGCTGGTGACAAGATTACTGCCAAGAAGGTCATTAGCGAGGCCGGTGTGCCGATAATTCCCAGCAGTCCAGGTGGAATTAATACGGAAGAGGAAGCATTAGAGATATGCAGTAAGATCGGTTATCCTGTTATGATTAAGGCTTCAGGGGGTGGGGGTGGCAGAGGCATAAGGATCTGTGAGAATGAAGAGATGCTTCTTGAGGAATTCTCCATAGCCAAAATGGAGGCTAGGGCATCCTTTGGCAATGAAGAGGTCTATATTGAAAAGTGTATAGTGGAACCAAGACATATTGAATTTCAGATACTTGCGGATGGATACTCTAATATTATCCATCTTGGCGAGCGGGAGTGCACTATCCAAAGGAGATACCAGAAGCTTATAGAAGAATCGCCATCCCCTGGAATTACACCCGAGTTGAGGAGGTCAATGGGTGAGGCGGCTATTGCTGCTGCCAGAGCCGTTGATTACCTAAATGCTGGTACGGTTGAATTTCTCCTTGATAGGGATGGGAACTTCTATTTCATGGAGATCAATGCCAGGATTCAGGTTGAACATCCTGTAACAGAACTCATAACTGGAATAGACCTTGTTAAGGAGCAGATCGGCATATCATCAGGGAAGAGACTGGATTACTCTTATGAGGATTTGATATGCAGGGGGTGGGCAATAGAGTGCCGTATAAATGCTGAGGATCCTGATAGAAATTTTATTCCATCCCCAGGCAGGGTGGAGGAGTATTCCCCCCCAGGCGGATTTGGTATAAGGCTTGATACATATCTTTATCAGGGATTTGAATTGCCTGTGTATTACGATTCCTTGATAGCCAAACTCATTTCATTCAGTAGCACGAGGGAGGATGCAATCGCTGTCATGAAGAGAGCGCTTGGGGAGTTTCATATAGCCCCCCTTAAGACAACAATCCCTTTATATCTACAAATCATGGATGATCCACTTTTCCGTGAGGGAAGGTTTAGCACTGATTTTATCAAGAGGTTTGTGCCGGATGAAGATGATGACGATGATGATGAATGAAATGATATCATCCATATTCACAGTTCAATAAAATTGGTAATAAATAAAAAACCACAGATTTAGTTAGCGGTTTAATCTGTGGTTTTTAAATATATATCTTTAGCTTGAATATTGGCCTTTTGCTATGAAGGCGCAGTACCATGTAGTTTCGCTTTTGGGAGAAATTCTTCTTTCTTTAGTCTGGTAAAAGCCAGTGCTCCAATGATTATTTTCCTAGTGTCCTTTGGTTCAATCACTTCATCTATCATCTGTGCTGTCCAGCTCTTTGCAACTTCAAAGACATCCAGTTTCTCCCTTGATCTGTTTAAGTAGCCCTCATAGGCGTCCTCCTCAATACCCTTGCCATATACCTGATGAAGATCAAGGTGAGATGCCTGTATAGCGAGTTGTGCTATGGGCCAGGAATAGCATATATCCGATCCCATCCCCTTAACGCTCCCTAAAAGCATACCCCCTGCATCGCCATAGGACTCCCTGATAATGACGCTTATTTTGGGAATCGTGGAGGTTGCATAAAGATCTATAACCTTGCCGATGTGCCTCAATAATCCCTTTGCCTCCTGTTCCTCTCCCGGAACATTTGGTGGTGTATCAATAAGAGTAACCATAGGTATATTGTATGCATCGAGCACTTGAAGAAATCGGTAGTATTTATCGCATGAGTCTATCTCCATAATACTACCAGGCTCCTTTGGATTGCTGGCAACTAATCCAACAACCTCTCCATTGAATCTACAGAAACAGGTGATAAGATTCTTAGCATAATTATCCTTTATCTCAAAGTAGTCACCGTTATCAACAAGTTCCTTAATCACATCATGCATGTCATAGGAAATATCATATTCATCTGGGACAATATCGATCAACTGATTTACTTCACGTTCAGGATCATCAGATGGCTTAATGTAGGGCGGCTTTTCAGTATAGTTAGGTGGTAAATAGCTTAGGAGCTTACGCGCCTTCTGTATTGTCTCTTCATCTGTAGCGCCAACAACATCGCATGTTCCACTGAATTCCATGTGATAATCAGCGCTGCCTACATATGTATCAATGGTTTCTGAAGTGGCTGCTGCTGTCATCCTAGGCCCACCCAACCATAAATTTGCTGATACCCTACTCATTAATAAAAAGTCGCAAAGTACTGGAGCATAAGCCTGTCCCGCGATGCATGGACCCATGAGTACATTGATCTGAGGGATTCGGCCAGAGTATCGTGATATGAGTGCAAAATACCAATCCAACCCAGCTCCAGGCACATCTTGATAACCCAAACGCGCCCCAGAAGAATCCATCAACCATATCATTGGGATTCCCCATTTTACGGCTAGGTTGAGCGTCTGAACGCACTTCATCCCATGTTGACTGGCAATAGATCCGCCTAATACTGTAAAATCGCTGGAGTAGAGTGCTATCTCCTGACCATTTACTTTGGCAGTGCCAATGACAGCCCCATCACAAGGGGCATCGGTCTTTCTGCCATCTATTCTCCATCCAGTGGTTTGGACACTCGCGCCAAGCTCAACAAAAGTATTTGGATCTACAAAGCATTCTATCCTCTCCCTTGCTGTCATCTTTCCCCTGCTATGCTGTCTATCTATATGTTTTTGACCACCTCCCAAGAGGTTTTTGTCATGTATCTCCTTTAGCCTTTGAATAGCTTCATCCATTCTTTTTCCCATGTCAGTACCTCTTTTAATACCCTATGCGGGTTTGATTGAGCGTTTCTTTTTAAGAACAAATTCGCTCTTATTGTTTAGCGACTGCAGCGCTTTGATGATCTTGGGTCTGGTTTCCCTTGGATCAATAACCTCATGAACGGTATAGGGAGTAGTCCATACCCTGGATAGATTTAGAACGCTAAATTGTTCTTTTAATATACTCAAATAGGAATTAAAGACCTCATCGTAATTACCCTCTTCCTTCGCCCTTGCTAACTCCTTATGAAAGACCGCATGCACAACCGTCTCTGGACCGGTTGGAGCAAATTCCATTGTAGGCCATCCATATACATAATCAGGTGTCATTCTTATGCAGCCCATTACGATGTTCCCTCCACCATATGAACGCCTTAATACCACTGTGACCTTGGGACATGTGAGATGCGCATAGGAATGAAGAAGTTTTGCTCCATGCCTGATTACCCCCAACCTTTCCCATTTGTCACCAGGAGGGAATGCGGTGGTATCAACGAGGGTGACAAGGGGAATATTAAAGGCATCCAGGAAGTTCATGAATCTATCATACTTATCCGATGAGTCAGGCTCTATGATTCCACTAAGCTCATCTGGATTGTTTGCGACAAGTCCACATGGTTGGCCATTAAAGCGGCAGAAACCCAATATTAGATGGTTTACAAAATCTTCCTTTATCTCTATAAATTCTCCATCATCAACAACTAACTCAATAATATCATGAATATCATAGGTAAATTTTGGATCATCTGGCATAACATCGAGCAGGGATTCCTCCATCCTTTCCGGATCATCCTTTGTCTCTATTGCAGGTGGTTTCTCCCAGCAATTCTGAGGTAAGTAACCCAAGAGTTCCTTTGTCTTTTCAATAGCCTCCTCATCGCTATCAACTACAAAATCACATTGCCCGCTCCTTTCCATATGAAAATCAGCCCCACCTGCATCATCGGAATCCTTATCGCCCCCTAGCCATAAGAAACCAACCTCCCTATTCATAATAAGAAAATCTGATAAAACTGGAACCACAGATTGTATTCCTGAACATGGTCCTAATACAAGGGATATCCTTGGAACCAATCCAGAGATGAGGGAATAATTTCTGAAGAAATGTGCCAGTCCAAAGTAGCCCACATTCCCATCCTTTATGCTTAGCCTCTCTCCTGCTGAATCGATAATGCTGATTAATGGTATACGCATCTGTCCTGCAAACCAGGATAGATCTGACAATTTCCATACTGCCTGGTCACCTAAAGAGCCAGACATGACCGTAAAGTCCATGGAATAGATTATAACTTGTCGACCATTGATTTTCGCATAACCTGTAACGATGCCTTCAGAGGGGCTTAGTCTTGGATTGCCATCATAGGGTGGGCGATCATCCCTCACAAACCCACCTACCTCCTCAAAAGAACCGGGATCAGCTAAACGCTCAATCCTTTCTCTGGCAGTGAGCTTTCCTAAGGAATGCTGTATCTTAACTCGATCAATTCCACCACCTTCTTTACTCTCATGAAGCAGTTTCTCATACTTCTCAAGATAACTCTCCATCCATTTTCCCATACTGTATCACTCCTTTGAAAATATTTCAGGTGTCGGTTATTCTTTAATTGATCATGATTAGGTATTTTTTTCAATTACCGATCGCCTGATTGAATGAGAAGACCTATAATAAATCTATATATATCTTAGCTGATTATTTTACCTAAAAAAATCATATAGAAGTCAAGATATTTTATTTGAATTAATCTATCTTTTTTTTTAAATAATCGTTATTACAAAATTCTGGAAATCTTAGGTTAGTAGTTGACACGTAGATAAAAGTATAAATATTATATGAGCATTCAAAACATAGAGGAGTTCGATTATTCACTTAAGTAAAGATAAATTACCACATATATGTTTTTTCGGTTGTGGTAATATTGCGGCCAGGCATGCAAAGATATTAAAAAAGATCCACTCTGATATTGATATATCCTTTGCCAGCAGAAATCTTTCAAAGTCCAAGGAATATGTTTCGAAATATGGTGGGAGAATCTCCTTCGGAAGCTATGAAGATGCTGCTGTTTCAGATTTATTTGATATCGCTTTCATTACAACACCTCCAGATTCTCATTCCAAATTGGCAATCTTAAACGCAGATAACAATAAAGATATAATTATTGAAAAACCGATTACGCGAAATATCGAGGAATTGAATGATATAGAGAGAGCTGTTGCTAAGAATAGGGTAAATTGCACTGTTGCTGAGAATTATTATTATAAACCCTTTATTAAGAGGGTTAGGGAATATATCGAAGGGGATTATATTGGGAATCCGCTTATTATCGATTTAAATAAAACAAATAGGGATAAAATATCCGGATGGCGCTCGGATGCAAGTATAGTGGGTGGTGGAGCCCTTCTTGAGGGTGGCGTTCATTGGATCAACGCTCTGGTTTCATTGGCTGGTGCATCCCCTGTTCAGGTGCTGGCCAGTAAACCAGACATCGAATATGATACAAACATCCCATTTGAAGACTCCATGATAATAAATGTAGAATTTGAGAATGGTATGATTGGCAGACTTCTCCATTCATGGAGAATACCCAATTCACTAAAGGGTGTAGGATTATCCAAGGTATACGGCACTGAGGGGGTTATTACTTTTGAGAGCAATGGACTCTTTGTATATGTTTATGGCAAGAGGAAGGGATTATCAATAATCAATCCAATGGATTTTCTCGGATTTAAGGCAATGCATAAAGCATTCATTGAAGCCTATATCTCTCAAAGGAGCTGGCAACCTTCTTTGGAAAGAATACGAAGAGAGCTGAGGCTAATCGATTCCGCATATAAATCATTATACTCTAAAAAGTATGAGTCAATATTATGATAATAGATATTATTTTACTTATAGTATCAATATTAGCCTTATGGTATGGAGCAAAATATCTGGTAGAGTCAGCAAGTAGAATTGCTGAGACCTTTGGTGTGTCAGAGCTTGTAGTTGGACTTACTGTAGTTGCCTTTGGTACTTCAGCGCCTGAATTTGCGGTTACTATTGGCGCTAGCATCAAGGGTTATGCAAACATCTCTGTTGGGAATATAGTAGGCTCCAATATCTTTAATCTGGGTTTTATACTCGGTACCGTGGCCATAATAAAGGGTATTGAAACATCCCATAGGCTTGTATATAGGGATGGATTATTTATGATTGGCGTCACTCTGCTCCTTTTGCTGTTTTTCCATGACCATCAGCTTAAAAGATGGGAGGGGGTTATATTAGCCTCTCTACTTTTTGGGTATCTCGTATTCCTTTTTGTCCAAAAGGAGGTCATGGATGAAGAGGGGATATTGCATGAAAGGGCAACATCCATAGATTACATAATATTACCAGTCAGCATAATAATAATAATAGCGGGGGGGCATTTTTTGGTTGAGTCCGCCTCAGAAATCGCTAGGTATATAGGAGTGTCTGAATGGATTATTGGTGTTACAATCGTTGCAGCCGGCACCTCCGCTCCAGAAATGGTTACTTCTATTGTAGCTGTTCTAAAGGGCAAGCATGGCATATCTGCTGGTAATTTGATCGGTAGTGATCTCTTTAATATTCTGGGTGTTTTAGGATTAGCAGGGATTATAAATCCCTTAGAGATCGATCCGTTGGCGATTCAATCGCTTCTTATGCTATCAGGAATGGTTATTCTGGTTGTTCTATTCCTGAGGACTGGGTGGTTACTTTCGCGTACAGAGGGAGCGATATTGGTCTCAATCGGATTAACCAGGTGGATCCTAGATTTTATGAAATAGTCTGTAAATTACTTAAGCGTTAGATGATTTCTAAGGAGCTTGAAGAGAATGAATAGGGAGTATTGAAAAAGTATCTGTTAGGATAATGTCACTTGAGAGGATAATGATATCCTGGGAAGATAATACTATATTTAGTGATTGCATTCAGCCTTTACTCAAGCTTAAAATAATCCACCTTAAGCTTGAGAGATTCTGCCATTCCTGAAAGCTCTTCAGAGTTGCTTGCCATCTCCTCTGCCCCTGATGAGGTGGACTGAGTCAATTCACTTATATTTGAGATAGATTTTACTATCTCGGTAACAGCAATCTTCTGCTCGCTTGTCGCATTTCTAATCTCATCTGATTTAATTTTTACATCCTCTGCCTCGCTGTTAACATTTTCATTTGTTTCCAATTGCTTCTGCATAGACTCAAATATCCTGTTCATCATCTCATCTATTGAATTGATCCCTTCAATTATTGCGCTAATGCCATTCACCGTATCATTGACATTGGATATACCCATCTTTATCTCTCCCTCATTCACTCCAATGAGCGCATCAATATCCTTTATGCTTCCTGCAGTCTGATCAGCCAATTTCGATATCTCATCAGCAACTACAGCAAATCCTCGGCCCGCCTCTCCTGCTCTCGCTGCCTCTATCGCAGCATTTAATGAAAGCAGATTTATCTGTTCGGATATGTCATTTATAATTTCAATTATATTAGTAATTTTGTTAGAGCTGTCGCTAATCTTCATCATACTCTCATTCATCCCCTTCAAGGATGTTTCACCTGATTTCCCCTTTTCTAATATATTCTCAGAGAGCACTGACGCCTCTTTTGTTAATTGGCCCATTTTTTTTATCATTTCAGAAAGTTCATCCATTCTTGAAATAAATGATGTCATGCTGTCAAATTGTCCCTCTGCGCTCTGGGCTACATTATCTACGCCTGCAGCCACCTCTTCAACTGTAGCTGTTATCTCTTCAGAACTAGCGGCCTGACTTTGGGAATTCTCAGAAAAGGATAGAGACGTTGATGACATCTCCTCAGCCGAGGCCGCTAACTGATTTGATATATCCTTTACGTCTGTTATTACACCCCTGATTTTTTTCACAAAATTATTGAAGTTCTTTGCGATTTCACCTACCTCATCCTTTGAATCTATTGGTAGTTCCTTGGTTAAATCGCCCTCTCCTTCAGAGATATCCCTTATCATCTCTGAAGTGGTTTTTATTGGCTTAATGATTGAGTTTGCCATGATGTACGAAATAATGGTGATAATTGAAAGAGCGACCAATATGAAGAGCCATAGGAGGATTGAGACATAAGAGGCTATCTCCTCAGATAGTTTTGTTGCTGTTATTGACATTTCTAGGGAAAGAGCGGATAGCCTTTTATCAAGTTCTACTATTTTATTAAAGGATGCTTTCCTCTTTAATCCTTCTGAAGTATTTAAATATTCATCTGTCAAAGTGGATAATCTTTTATTGATGTCCCTAGATTCCTTTGATTTATTTATTAGCTGTATTAGCAGGTCATTTGAGTCTACAAGTCTCAGTATTCCGACAAAATCCTCTAATCGGTCATAGCTAGTAGTTTTGATCAATTCAGATAGGGGTTGGGCAATATTCTTATTGGATTTGGTCTTTATATCATCTAAAAGTGGACAGATTGCGCTATATATGCTTATCAGACGGTTAGATTCATTTTTATATAGATCCTTGCCATTCGCCTTATCGTTATGAAGGTATCTATAGAAATTCGACATGCCCCTTTGATACGTGACAGTATGCTCACGCTCTATTAAACCTATCATTCCGATACTGTAAACAGCATTTAGGGCATATTGGATGATAAATACGATAACTATAATAGCTAATATATGAATACATAAGATAGCGTATATTTTTCTGCTCATAGATCCCAATAACAAGTTTTTTAGTCTACCCATAGTTCTAATCCTTTAATAGAAATAATATCATTCATCTTAAATAAATTAATGGTATGGCTCTAATACTAAATAATTTGGCTATTCGATTAAATGTAAGATTAGATGTTAATCCTATAAAGTTTATATTGACAAATATCTACAGATCAATGATTCTTATAGAAGCGATTGAATTTGGTTATATATTGTAAAAATAGCATTTCTCACCTTTATCCTGGTCTGAGAAGCTATTGATACATTAGTATGTATTAGTTTAACATTTTATTAACATCTATGCATAGCCATTTATTCATCCTGAATTATAATAGTATTCTAATGATTAATCAAGTTTTTTAAAATTGATGATATTACCTCAGAGGTATGATCAATGAGGTTGAAATTATAGAGAGGGCTATAAGCTTTGAGGAATTGGAAAGAGCATATTCATCTTTGTAATGAGAAAAGAAAATTGAGGAGAAGAGAAGTTAGCATGAAAGAAAAATATATCTGTACACTTTGCTTGATATTTTTGACTATGATGTTCTCTTCTATAACATATTCAGCTAGGTTCGATGAACTCGATAAACCTCCAGAGGGCGCTCATGCAGGTCAGATGTTACTAGGCGCATTTATCAATTTCGGCTTTCCGCGAGGCAATCTTATTGATGCTGAAAATGATTTTCTTGATGAGGTTATTGATCCTGTAAATAACACGATTTTGCGTTCAACCTATACCTTTGAAAATGGTGTAACAAAGGAGATAGAGGTCTCTCATCTTTCATTTGCTTTTGGTCTTACATTTGAGTATATGTTTTATAATCATTTCGGGATAAATACAAGATTGAGGAGGTCATACATCGTTCAAAAATCAAACTTTGGATCGAATTATAAAAACTGGACAGGTTATCTCTACAGAGATATATCACTTTATTTTGGACCCTCAATACATGCTACAAATAGAAAGAGATGGGATTTTGTTTTTACACCCCTATTGGGATATGTTTTCTCAAAATATATTGCTACCCCTATAGCTAAGGAAACCATCTCAGGATACATCGGGGATAATAGAAAATCGGATAACGGACTATCCTTCGGTTCTGAGTTGAATTGCACCATCTATTTTAGCGGCGGACTCTATGTCTCCATAGGGACTGAATGGATAAGAAACAGGTTGGATTTTGGGGGTGATCTCAATCTAACCAATCCACAAACAGAAAAAGCATACCTCTCAGGTTCAAACAGTGGTTATATCGATTCAATAAGCCTAATTATATCAACTGGATATGCATTCTCAAATTAATCATATTAAATCATAATAGAGACTATAATATGTAATAGCTAATCTCTAATCCCCTGTATCCTTTATCGCATTTTTTCTCAATTGACGAAGATTTTTTTTGATTATAGGATTATTAGGATTTAATACACTGGCCTTCTTCACATACCTTAGCGCATCATCCAAATTTCCAGCTTTCTCAAGACAAATTCCAATGTTGTTTAAGACCTCTGGGGAATTCGGTATAATCGCTAGGGCTGCAGAGAAGGCTGTATTTGCTTCGGAATATCTCTTTAACCTCATCAATGCTATACCAAGTCCATTATAAGAGATACCCATCTCAGGCTTAATTGAAATCGCTTTCTCATAATACTCCTTAGCTGTACTATATTTTTTAAGCCCTAAAGCACTTTTGGCGAGAATATAGTAAACAATTGGGACCTCTTCTAAATCTAACGCCTTTTTAGCATAATAACGAGCGTCTCTGAACAATCTATTTTCAACCAGTAGCATAGAAAGATCGATAATTGGGTCAACATTATCCCGCTTAATCTCAATACATTTTTTGAAATGTGTTATAGCTGATTGAAGATTACCGAGTTTCCAATGATTGTGAGCAGCAAGAAAGCGTAAATTGTAGTTTGGGGAATCAGGTATCATATCCTTGTCGATATCCAACTCTTTAGCGATAATATCAAGTGATTTTTGATATCCCTTTGAGATGTATAATTCCAGAGCATCATCATAAGAGGCATATAGGAATGTGCTCATTGTTGTTATCATTATAAATTTTAAACAAATTTTCATAATTCTCCCCATCATTCTCTAGAGTTGTCAATCATTCTTGATAGAAGCCTGGGCTGCTGCGAGCTTAGCTATTGGTACTCTATAGGGGGAACAGCTTACATAATTCATGTTCACTATATGACAAAATTCAACTGAGCTGGGCTCCCCTCCATGTTCTCCACAAATACCGATTTTAAGATCAGGATTAGAATCCTTACCACTCTCAACACCAATTTTTATCAACTTGCCAACTCCGTTTCTATCTAAAATGCTGAATGGATCTGATGGCAATATCTGTTTGTCCACATACTCTGGTAAAAATTTGCCAGCATCGTCCCTGCTGTATCCAAAGGTCATCTGAGTAAGATCATTGGTTCCAAAGGAAAAAAATTGAGCCTCCTTTGCAATATCATCTGCTGTTAGGGCCGCTCTAGGAACTTCAATCATTGTACCAATAAGATATTCTACAGTAACTCCCATCTCTTCCATTACCATGTTCGCGGTTTGCACTATTATATCTTTCTGCATTTTCAACTCTTCTACTGATCCTACAAGGGGAACCATTATCTCGGGTTTAACATCCGTTCCCTCCTTATGGAGCTGGCATGTAGCTTCAATAATTGCCCTAGCCTGCATTTGGGTAATCTCAGGATAGGTAATACCAAGGCGACAACCCCTATGACCAAGCATCGGATTGAACTCATGCAGCGAGTCAACCTTCGCTTTGATGGCTTCAATTGTAATCCCCATCTCCTTGGCCATCTCTCTCTGATTTTCATCCTCATGAGGAACAAACTCATGCAGGGGTGGATCTAATAACCGAATTGTAACACCAAATCCCTCCATTGCCTTTAATATTTCATAGAAATCCTTCCTCTGTATTGGTAAGAGTTTATCCAAAGCCCTTTTTCTGCCCTCAACATCTTCAGCAAGTATCATCTCTCTCATGGCCTTAATCCTATCATCCTCAAAAAACATGTGTTCGGTTCTACACAAGCCAATCCCCTCTGCTCCGAAATTTTTTGCTGTTACAGCGTCCTGTGGTGTATCAGCATTAGTACGAATCCCAAGCCTCCTCACTTCATCAGACCAATTCATAATGGTGCCGAAATATCCAGATAGTTCTGGCTTAATTGTTGGGACCTCTCCGAGCATAACCTCGCCAGTGGATCCATCAAGTGATATGTAGTCTCCCTCTTTAATAATCAGGTCTTCTACCCCCAGCTCTTTTTTGGAATAATCAATATCTAAAACACCACATCCTGAAACACAGCACTTCCCCATACCTCTGGCAACAACAGCTGCATGTGAGGTCATGCCTCCTCTTGAGGTCAATATCCCCTGAGCAGCATTCATCCCCTTTAAATCTTCCGGTGAGGTCTCAATCCTTACAAGAATGACCTTCTCTCCTCTACTATTCAACTCATCAGCATCATCAGCATGGAAAACAATCTTCCCTGTAGCAGCGCCCGGTGATGCGGGAAGTCCCTTGCCAATCACTTTTTTCGTCGCATTTGGATCAAAGGTTGGATGCAACAATTGATCAAGGGAATCCGGGTCAATCCGCATAAGGGCCTCCTTCTTGTCTATCAGCCCCTCTTCAACCATTTCTACTGCTATGCGTACTGCAGCCGCTGCGGTCCTCTTCCCATTTCGTGTCTGAAGCATCCATAGCTTTCTGTTCTGGATAGTGAATTCGATATCCTGCATATCGCGGTAGTGCTTTTCAAGTTTTTTATATACCCCTTCTAGTTCCTTATAGACTTCAGGCATATTCTCTTCTAAAGAAGGATATTTTGATCTTCTTTCCTCCTCGCTTATATTGTTCTCCCTTGCCCATTTTTTCGAGTCGTTGTGTGTAATCTGCTGTGGGGTCCTGATCCCGGCTACAACGTCCTCTCCCTGTGCGTTTACAAGGTATTCTCCATAAAAATTTTTCTCTCCAGTAGCAGGATCTCTAGTAAATGCCACACCAGTAGCACAATCATTGCCCATATTGCCAAATACCATAGCCTGAACATTTACTGCTGTTCCCCAGCTATCACTATAATTATTCATTTTTCTATATAGTATGGCCCTTTCATTGTCCCATGAACCAAATACTGCTCCAATAGCTCCCCATAATTGCTCATATGGATCAGTCGGGAATTCCTTTCCTAATCTTGTATTAATAATATTTCTGAACCTCTTAACCAATTCCTTTAAGTCATCAACTGATAAGTCCAGATCCTGCTCCACTCCCTTTGATTTTTTCAGTTCATCAATAATCTCTTCAAAGGGATCAGTTTCATCCTTGGATACAGGTTTAAGCCCCATTACAACATCACCATACATCTGAATAAATCTTCTATATGAATCCCAAGCAAAACGTTCATTATTTGTTTTTTTTATAATACCATTCAAGGTAACGTCATTAAGTCCAAGATTCAATACGGTATCCATCATTCCAGGCATTGAAACCCTAGCTCCCGATCTCACAGAAACTAGAAGAGGATTGTCTTTATCGCCAAACTTCGCTCCCATCTCCTTCTCGATCCTCTTCAATGCTTTTTCAACATCCCCCTTGAGTTCACTAGGAAAGTTTTTATCGTTTCCATAGTATTCATTGCAGACTTCTGTAGTAATAGTAAAACCTGATGGAACGGGTATACCTATTCTAGACATCTCAGCTAAATTTGCACCTTTTCCTCCTAATAGGTCTCTCATCTTTGCACTTCCATCGGTCGACTTCCCACCAAAAGAATATACTCTTTTTCGCATAGTTTCTTCTCCTAACTATAGTTTTAATAGCTAATTATATTCATATTGTATTATATGCCCATCTGGAAATTATTGGGAAAAGGTGTATCGATTGATAATGTTAATTTATGTAAAATGTAAACTCCTAAAGCAAATAATTGTACAACTCCTCTTTCCAAGGAATAAGGCATGTTCATAAATAAGACAAAAGGTATTTAATGAATTGTTTATGTTTTATAGTAAGGAGTTGCCCTTCGTTACCACATTTTTTCATCTTAAATCCTCAAATAGGCAACTCACCTAACAATGCTCAATAGGATAATTAATAAGTCCTATTTCTCAGTATATTTTGCAACTTCACGCAGAAAGCATGTATTTACGTTATCACAATTACTACAATATTCATCATCCAAGTTTAAATCCCCATCTTGGCAAACTGCAACCTCATCATCTGTCATGATTTCTATATATTTAATATACTGTACCTCATCATCAGATAGATGTTTATAGCCAGATTGTTGGAGTTTTTTTAAGATATTTTTCTTCATTTCATCTTTAGTTTCATCCAACCGATCTTTCCCTGCCTGCTCCGATGACTTATTAGCAATATACCTTTTTTTGCCCTTAGCTATCATTACTTTTGATTTAAATTTTATCCCTCTCCTTTTTTGGGTAAAAAAATAGATCAGTCCAGCGAGCAATCCTCCCAGGTGACCAATATGAGATATCGTGCCCTGACCCCCGGAAAATTCAAAGAACAATTCCAATCCACCAAAAATGATAACAAGGTATTTTGCTTTTACAGGTAAAACAAAAAAAAGAAGAATCTCAGCATTTGGAAATAAGATACCAAAGGCAAGCAAGAGTCCAAAAACTGCTCCTGATGCACCTATTGTTGGAATATAATATCCAATCCCCTGTGAAATTGAGTTTATTATGAATATAGTCATTCCAGCACCGATTCCACAAAAAAAATAATAGAAGAGCAACCTACGACTTCCCCATTCCTGCTCTATGGGTACACCAAAGATGAGCAGAGCATACATATTGAAGAATATATGAACGAAACTTACTGTGCTATGCAGAAACATGTATGAGACAATTTGCCATATGAATCCCTTCTCAACCACTAACGCGGGAATAAGCCCAAGGTAAAATGTAATTACAGAGGAACGGCCATTAAATCCTGAAATTGAATATATTGCCTGATGTTTGGCAGTAAATACCTGTATAGCAAATATCACTACATTGATTAGTATGAGTTTAAAAACCCATCCATTATAAAACACAGTGTTTGATCTTTTCATTATGTTTCTCGTTGACTCATTAATAAATTTTGTGAAATAACCAAAAGGGGTATATTAAGGTGTTAAAGTAAACAAGTTAAAACCGAACCTTCTCTCAGTAAAGACTATTTTCCTAATTTAGCGAGAAAATTTAGTTGATTTATTATGTTAAATTATTATTCTGAGAGATGCTTTTATGATTGCTACCTCCCCCAATTATTCATTGGATGAGTAGGTCACCATATAATTTATCTTTATGCCTCATTTCTCAAAGGTTAATATAGGCAAAATCAGCCCTCTTACAGAAGTTGTATAATCAATCTATTCATACTTATCAAGAATAAAATGTATATTACTGGGTTATTCAATCCCTCCGTCTTTCATGGGAGTAAGTGTATTTTCACGTTTATGTATATTTCAAACAATCTGATCCGTATTTAATAATTAGTATCTAAGTTATTGGCAAAATTATAGATTAAGCCTTTTTTTTGTTGACATACAGAATAAAGTAATTTTACCATATTCAACGTAATAATTAAAAGACAGAGTAATTATAAATCCCTCCCTTTCATGAAGGTGCTTAAGTGAGGTTCAATTAGCATCTTATAATAGCTTACGAAGGGAGTTTTGTTATAAGTAATAAATGGGGTGTTAGCTCAGTTTGGTTAGAGTGCCTGCCTGTCACGCAGGAGGTCGCGAGTTCAAGTCTCGTACACCCCGATATTAATATTTCATATGGGAACCACTATTAATTAAATTTCTAACAATACCCTTATTCACAAACCCTGTGGAATCAGGTGTTTGCACAGGCTGGCAACAAAATATTTTTAATTAATAGAGGTTCCCATATATAAATATGTAAGTCTTTTCCGAAAAATGACGAGTTTACCCCTGCTTGAGTTATTCATAACATTATTAATATCCAATATATTCATTAAATGCACAATGGCGAGATCTTTTATGTTCTACCCACCAATCTTGGACATGCTTCTGTTAGGAGCTAAGGATGAACACCCCTCATCGCTAATGTACAAGGAATTATGATTGTGATGCTTTGGCTTTTCACTCACAGCTTGGAGAATAATTTGTTGTAAAGCATTATCTCCTATTCCCATCCTGTATGGCCTTTTGAGATCATATTCAATATTTGAGAGAAGGCAAGTCTTTAGGAAGCCATCACAGGTAAGGCGCAATCTATTACATTTATGGCAATAATTATGAGTCATGGGAGGAATGATGCCGATTTTCATCTTGTATCTATTTTTGTAATAAAAATCATACATCATTGATACCCGAGTATCCATTCTTTTGTTCCTCATCAAATCTCCAAATCGATCCAGATGATTAATCAAGTCATTACATGATACATTAGATTGTAGTCTTTCATCAATAGTAAAAGGCATCTTTTCAATAAATCTAAGAGTAATATTTTTTTCCTTAAAATAATCCAAAAATACTTCTAATTCCTCGATAGTTCCCTCATATAATACTGAATTTATCTTTATATTAAAAAAGTCAAAAGCGATAGCTTTTTCAATATTTGAGATCACTCTATAAAAATAATCTCTTCCAGTAATCATCGCATAACGCTCTCTGCTCATTGAGTCAAGGCTAATGTTCAATCCATGCAGCTGGATAGAATATAAGTTATCTAACACCTCATCTAAAAGAACACCATTAGTAGTAAGACCTAAATCAATATCCGGAAACAATTTTTTAGTTTTAGAGATTATATCAACAAAACCCTTGCGAATCAGCGGTTCTCCACCTGTAAATCTTATCTTTCTAACCCCTAATGATATAAAAATGTTAATAAAATGAATAAATTCCTCATTTCTGAGTATTTCTTCATAGGGTAGCAGTGTTACTCCTTCCTTGGGCATACAGTAGATGCATCTTAAATTACATTTATCAGTAATAGATATTCTAAGATAGTCAATTCGCCTAAGGAATTTATCCGTCAACATCATTCAAATCCTGAAATTAAATCGAATAAAAAGGGAATTATCCCCAAGGGCATCGAATTTACCTAACCCATAATGCAATTCAAAGGTTGGTATTGATTTTTCATTGATTTTTCTTATGTTATAATATGTCAACAATAAAGACGATATATACACGCTAGTATTAGCAAGCACTATAAAGGTAATACGCTGGGCCGCTCTATCATAATCCCGTTTATTCTTTTCTGCCTCAAAGGACGCAGCATAAGTATAATCATTCA
Source organism: Spirochaetota bacterium (assembly GCA_034190085.1). Taxonomy (NCBI): domain Bacteria; kingdom Pseudomonadati; phylum Spirochaetota; species Spirochaetota bacterium. Next base: position 14,010 of record JAXHTS010000073.1, on the reverse strand, counting down.
TTTTTAAAAATTCGGAATATTCATATACCCTTCTCGAATTATTATATTCTGACCTCTTATCCTTCCAATCTCTATAGCCATAATAGATATAATAACCACCAAGTACCTTGATAATACCAAAGATAGCCCCCATATAATAATTACGAATATAGAAATGCCCGCCTCCGGGTAATAATAGATCAAGAGCAAAGGCTTTAGTATGAGAAATCCTATCCCTTGTAATTGGTATAATATCATCAATCTCAGTTAATGAGTTTCCACTTTCAAGCTTTTGTTTCGCAGAATCTCCATTTTGTGACGTATTCATTATATGAACAAATTCTGAATTAGAGGAATAATTAAGTGCATAAGAATTGGAATGTAAAAGAAGTAAAAGGGGTAATATTATATAGTATTCAATTATGTTAAATCTACTCATCTTTTGTGATTATGAAAAAAAATAAAATTTTTTTTAAAATATTCATTTTCTGGTTCAAGAAGACATGCTTTAGAATACATTTTGTAGGCTTCCTGACGATGTCCGAATAGTTCATATATAATTCCAAGATTATTATAGGCAGGGGGATAACTTTTATACTCATTTATTGACTCATTGAAAAGAATCAAGGCTTTCCCAAAATATCCACTCATGGCATACTCTACACCCCTATTATTTATTCTAGCAATGGGAGAAAAAGATACAGATTTTGCAAAATATCTCTTTAAATATATCTTATAGATTTTTTCATCTATAGTACTATGCTCACTATCATTCCTCCTTTTATGAAAGCTGAGGTTAATGATATCCTTCTCTTCTATGTTTTGCCCTGCTTCTGTGGTAATATCCTTTTGAGAGAGTAGGTGGTTTTTTGATAATCGAACTGGAAAATAATAGTAGCAGGAGCTGTAAATAAAAGTAAGAATGATTATAAAATTGTATTTTGGTATATACATGTCTACAAGTTATTAGATTGCTTAGACTAATATTTGACTACTTGTGTAATATCTAGTCCAAGCTGTAAAGCAGTAAAAATTTGAAAAACTGGAATTGTTTATCAGTCTGAATAGTGATAAATCAGATATTCCCCATAAATCGGATAACTAATAGAAGGGAAGCTTATTGATTTCGAATTCCTAATAATAAGGAAAGGAGATTTTTCTCCGATGTCAATAATAAATGATAATAAATGGATTAGTAAAGTTGAGATTTCAAATAGTGATATAAATGACTTAAATAATCATTGACTTAATTATGAGAATAAGTAAATAATCTAAGTTGGGCCTGCAGAAATTCGTTACCCCAATTATTAAATTATTAATGAAATCATCGTTAATAGGGAACATGATCTCATCTTAAACCCTATATCAAAAGCTCCAGTGAAATAATTATAGTAATCAGAAATAACTGGTTTTATCTATATTCGATATCATTTGATATTATTTTATAATGATGGTTAATAAAAAAGGATGGTACAATCCCATCATATGTATTAGAGTTGTATTTTTCAATTTACAAAAGTACTTAATCTGTTGCATTATCATCAATGATCGAATAATATAATATTATTGTTGACTTTTTAATTTAACATATAGTCATTTCAAATTCAGCGCCAATACCAGTGTATTTGAATTATAATAAATAACATAGATTCTTTTGAAATTGAACTAATATACCCTAAAAATTATATTTCGATGAAGTGAGGGTAATTTAATCAAGGATTATTCTATAAAATCCATTGTTTCAATAGCTTTATTAAAACCAATATGGCTATATTATTTATAAGGAGTATAATTATTAATGGCAAATAATAGGCAAAAGAGAACAATATCATTTATTGTTGCAATTATACTGGTTCTTAGTTGTTTAAAAAAGACAGAAGGTCTTAAAAAATCTGATATAAAACCGATAATATCAATTTTTTTAGCAAGGCATGTGAAATATCACGAATTTAATGATGAGATATCATCAAGAACCTTGATCAATCTGATGAAATATCTTGATCCTGGGAAATATTATTTTTTTCAAGGTGATGTTGATATTTTTTTTCATAATAAGGATAAAATCGATGATCTCGTAAATTCTGATCAGTATGATTTTATCTTTGAGATATTGAAGGTGTACAAGAAGAGGGTTAGTGAAGGTATAAAACGCTTTCATTTACTTATTGAAAATAAATATGATTTTAATAAAGATGAAAGTATCATTATTGACAGGGATAAAGCACAATATTCCACAGATGAAAAAGATATGCAGGAAAGATGGAGGAAAAATATAAAACTCCAGCTTTTCAATCAAATGGCAATCGTGAAGGATATAGTCAAAGCAAAGAAGAAACTGAAGAAGAAATATCGATTATATGAAAAGCGGATCAACGAGATTGATAGTGCCAAAATAACTTCCATCTTTGTGAATTGTTTTTCCACAGCATTAGATCCACATTCTAATTATCTAACTCGTGAAGAGCATGAAGATTTTATGATATCAACCAAGTTAAAGCTTGAGGGAATCGGAGTATTACTCAGATCTGAGGATGGTTTTGTAATAGTGGAATCGATAATCCCAGCTGGGGCAGCAGCGAAGTTGTCTGATGATCTTAAATTAAAACCAAATGATAAGATCGTGGCTGTTGCAGAAGGAGATAACGGAGAACCAGTTGATGTCATTGATATGGCCCTTCGGGATGTTGTAAAGCTTATTAGAGGGAAAAAGGGAACGAAAGTGAGGCTCACTATCTTAAGGGAGGTTGGTGAGACTCATGAGCAACTGCGAAATGTAATCCCAATAATAAGGGAAGAGATAAAATTAGAGGATAGAGCAGCGAAATCTCAAGTTTACACAACTGATGGTATGAAAAATCAACTGAGAATTGGATATATTAAATTATCATCCTTTTATCTCGACTTTGACGCTATTCAAAAGAATGATCCCAATGCTAAGAGTTCATCCAAGGATATTATAATTCAGATCAATAAATTAAAAAACAAGGGGATAGATGGAATTGTATTGGATTTAAGGGGAAATCCTGGGGGTGCTCTGACTGAGTCTATCAATATCGCTGGGATGTTCATTGATCAAGGGCCTATTGTACAGATATTAGATGGGAGAGATAGCCTTAATGTAATGAAGGATAATGATCCAGGTGTATATTATGATGGGCCTATGGTTGTACTAATTGATAGATTTAGCGCCAGCGCTTCAGAGATTTTTGCTGGTGCAATAAAGGACTATGGTAGAGGACTAATAATTGGTCCATGTAGTACCTTTGGAAAAGGATCGGTGCAGACCTATAACGTATTGCCAAGCAGGAAGGGGGCGATGAAGATAACAACAGCCCTCTTTTATCAACCAGCGGGTTCATCCAATCAATTAAATGGTATTCATCCAGATATCACCATTCCGGATATCTCTTCAATTTGGGAAATAGGAGAAAATGAGTTGCATAATGCCATTAAATGGGAAAAGATCAAGAGGGCAAATTATGTGCCTTATCAAAACTATATAAATGAAAAGATCATTTCACAACTTGTTGGACTCTCATCTGCAAGGATTAAATCAAACAAAAAATTTACTGAATTGATCAATAAAATAAACAAGTTTAAGGAAAAGCTTAAAAGGAAAGAGTTTAGCCTTAAGGAGGAGGCCGGGATTGAGGATCAGAAGAGAAAGGATGTTGAGAAGAAGTTACGAACCAATAAGAATGATATGATTATTGATTTAGAAAATGATCTATTCCTTCACGAGGCATTTAACATAGCGGTTGATTATATTAAGAGACTAAATTAACATTATTGGTTTTGTGAGATATTGGTTATATATTGAGACATGAATCAGTTTTATTCTCACTCACTTTTGAAAGCCTACATTCATTGGAGTTATAATAAGATATGATTTTTCTATAAAACAAAGAATTAGGGTGAAAACTGTTAATGTAACCCCGTCATAAAAATAACATTTGATCATCCGAAGAGTGTGCAGAGTGTTAATACACACCCCCACCAAGAATGGCTGCGATTTAACCCCAGATGATGCCATTTGATAGACATAATATTAGATGGGAAAGACCCCCAATATTCCCCAATCAGAATAAAAAGGTCTGCTAAACAAACCTTTTTAACTCGTCTATCTGGTTTGTGCATAACTTAGAAGGTCTGAAGGAAATTGCTAAATCGCTGATGTTTTTCTCTTTGGCTGAATTTATTTGAATGCTATCAATTAAATTATTTGACTTGCCAGAATAAAAGTACTCATTTTTTTTAGTTGTACTAATAATTAAAATTTTAATAACAGCACTTTCGTCATAGCAAGAATGATATTGACGATATAAATTAGAGGAAATATGAGTAATGATATAGAGCTATCAATTATTTTGCCAGTATTTAACGAAGAAAAGAATATACCTCTCCAATTTGAGAATATTATATCATTTGTAGATCCACTGGAAATTAATTATGAAATAATATTCGTTGATGATGGCAGTACTGACAACTCCTTTGGAGTAATAAAGGAAATATCAAAAAATGATAGTCGAGTAAAGGCCTTATGTTTTAGAAAGAATTTTGGACAGACTGCTGCTATGGCAGCTGGAATCGAATATTCTAAGGGTGATGTCATAGTTACTATGGATTCTGATCTTCAGAATGACGCAAAGGATATTAAAAGACTCCTTAAAAAGATAAACGAGGGATATGATGTTGTGAGCGGTTGGAGAAGGGAGAGGAAGGATGGACTTCTTTATAGGCGGATACCCTCAATTATCGCTAATTGGCTAATATCAAAGATCAGCGGAGTAAAACTCCATGATTTGGGATGCTCACTCAAGGCTTATAGACGGGAAGTTCTCCAGTACGTCAAGCTATATGGTGAGATGCATCGGTTCATACCTATTCATGTATCATGGGAGGGGGCTAAAATAACAGAGATCCAGGTTGAACACCATTCGAGAAAGTTTGGGATATCCAATTATGGCTTAAAGAGGACATTCAAGGTTATCCTTGACCTGATTACTGTCAAATTTATGGGCACCTATTCAACAAAACCAATATATGTTTTTGGCGGGATAGGTCTAATCCTTTTTATAATGAGTATTTTTAGCGGGTCAGCGGTAATTATTATGAAGATGATGCTCAATCACAGTATGATTAGAAATCCTCTATTTCATTTGACTGTAATGCTCATTACATTGAGCATGATGGTTGTACTCTTGGGAATTCTTGCAGAGATATTGATAAGGGTTTACCATGAAACCCAAGGGCAGCCGCCCTATAGAATTAGGGAGGTTGTTAATATTAAAAAATAGATTATTTTATTCGTTTAATAAGTCGTATATGGATTAAAAAAGGGGCGTTTGATGCAACACCCCTTTCATATTTTCAATAATTTTAGTACATTCCTCCAGGAGGCATTCCGCCACCAGCCATACCAGGAGGCATCTTTTCTTCCTCTTGTTTATCGGTAATTAGAACCTCGGTTGTCAACAGCATACCTGAAATAGAAGCTGCATTCTGAAGCGATGACCGAACCACTTTAGCTGGATCAACAATGCCTGCTTCCATCAAATCTTCCCATTTTAGGGTTGCAGCATTGAAGCCGATTCCCTTCTTTTCGTTAACAGCCTTTTCTACAATCACAGACCCTTCGTATCCGGCATTATTAGCTATCTGCCTCATGGGTTCTAATACAGCCCTTGTAATTATTTCAGCGCCTATCTTTTCATCGCCATCTAATTTCTCAGCGGTTTCTTTTATAGCCTTTTGTGCATAGAGTAGGGTTAAGCCGCCGCCTGGGACAATCCCTTCCTCAACAGCAGATCTGGTCGCGGACAGGGCATCCTCAACTCTTGCCTTCTTCTCCTTCAATTCAACCTCAGTGGGTGCGCCTACATTGATAACAGCAACTCCGCCTGCTAATTTTGCCAATCTCTCCTGAAGTTTTTCTTTATCATAATCTGATGTAGTTTCTTCAATCTGATTTTTTATCACAGTTATTCTTCCCTGAATATCCTGTTGGCTGCCATCACCTTCAATAATTGTGGTGTTTTCCTTATCGATGAGAACCCTTTTTGCCTTGCCTAACATATCTATAGTAGTATTCTCAAGCTTGAGCCCAAGATCCTCAGAAATAACCTGACCCTTGGTTAGGATCGCTATGTCCTCGAGCATGGCTTTTCGTCTATCTCCAAAACCAGGCGCCTTAACCGCTACACAGGATATAGTCTTCCTCAGGGTGTTTACGACAATAGTTGCTAGCGCTTCGCCTTCAAGGTCTTCAGCAATAATAAGTAAAGGTTTTCCCGCTTGTGCTACCTTTTCCAGTATTGGAAGAAGATCCTTCATCACTGATATTTTCTTTTCATTTATTAAAATATAGGCATCCTCTAAGACGGCCTGCATGCTCTCAGCATCTGTTACCATGTAGGGCGAAATGTAACCCCTATCAAACTGCATCCCCTCTACTACTTCAAGATTGGTCTCTATAGATTTTGCTTCCTCTACAGTAATAACACCATCCTTTCCTACCTTTTCCATCGCCTCTGCGATTAACTCGCCGATTTCTGTATCATTATTGGATGATATTGCTGCTACTTGGGCTATCTCTTTCTTGTCTTTTATCTCTCTAGATGAATCGCCAATAAATTTGACCGCTGCATCAACAGCCTTATCAATCCCTCTCTTAACGGCCATAGGGTTTGCTCCGGCAGTGACGGTCTTAAGGCCTGCTTTATATATCTCAGTAGCAAGGATCGTAGCTGTAGTTGTGCCATCTCCAGCCACATCATTGGTCTTAGTAGCAACCTCTTTGACCATTTGAGCGCCCATGTTTTCAAAGGGCTCTTCCAATTCAATCTCCTTCGCAACAGTTACACCATCTTTGGTAATGGTAGGAGCGCCGAACTTTTTGTCCAAAACTACATTTCTACCTCGGGGCCCTAGAGTAATCTTTACTGCATCACACAATTGCGTAACACCATCCAGAACTGATCTTCTTGCTTCTTCGTTATATTGTAATATTTTTGGCATATTAACACCTTCCTTTCATTTTATTATTCAACTATCGCTAAAATATCGCTTTCTCTAACGATTAAATACTCTTTCCCCTCATGCTTAACCTCTGTTCCGGAATACTTTCCGTAAAGAACTGTATCTCCAATTTTGACATCAAGAGGAATCCATTCACTATTCTCAAATCTTCCTTTACCAACAGCAATAACCTTTCCCTGCTGTGGCTTTTCCTTGGCTGTATCAGGGATAAATAAAGACCCCTCCTTCTGCATCTCTTCCTCAATAACTTCTATGAGAATTCGATCTCCTAATGGTTTAATAGCCACGATATGCCTCCTACTATTTTTAATTTGATACTGATTTTATTTTATCACTATATTTTTTAAATCATTTATGTACATTATTAAAGTGACGGGAAGAATGATTATTCTCCCTAATTCACTAATGAGTGTTTGAATATTATATTAAGGGCATCCTTTGGAGGGTAATAATCCTTGGTTAACCCTCATCTCAATAGTATGAGATCAAATTATATATATAAATTTTTTACTTTTTTATTGTAAGTATCTGAAAGGGAACTAAATATTATATTTTAATATTGTATTAAAATAGTTTTATTAAAGTCACAGAAAAATACAAAGAAAGCAAGTATTTAATATTTGGCAACTATTTTTTTGATAAATACCTAAAATTATAGGTTATTGTTTAAAATAGATTACCTTCTGATGTTTAGTTGTTAGCACTCATCTCGCTGAGTGCTAACAACTAAACATGATATACTATAGATTTTCTAATTAGGCAAGTGCAATAATATGCAATTATTGGTGTTTATGAATGGTTATTGGCTGTTGTGGCAAAATATAGATTTCTTACGCAATAATAAAAAAATTATACTTTTTTCACTAATTCTCTTTGACTCTATCCTATATTAGGATGTGATCATGCTTGATAGATAATTAAAGGGTGTGAAGGAAAAAAAATAATGAAAAACCCCAAAAGGATTCATTTAATACTTAATGGGAGCACTTCTCATTAACGGTTATACACTATACTGATGTTTATGCATTTAATCCATAAGGAGTAATAATCTATGATAAACCAACATCAGATTTCCCACCGCTTTTTTCGATTAGCCTCATATCTTCAATTATCATATTCTTGTCCACGGCCTTACACATATCGTAGACTGTTAATGCCGCAATTGAGACCGCTGATAATGCTTCCATCTCCGCTCCTGTCTTGCCCTCTAATCTCACTTCAGAGGTGATTGAAATGCCACATTTCTCATCATCAATATCCAGCTTTATATCAACATGGGTTAATAATAGGGGATGACACATAGGAATCAATTCCGCTGTTCTTTTTGCTGTCATTATTCCTGCAAATCTGGCTGCCTCAAAGGGATTGCCCTTAGGTATCAACCCTTCTCTTATTAAATGCAGGGTTTTGGGTTGCATTCTAACAAATCCAGCTGCTTTAGCCTTTCTTAAAGTAATTTTTTTCTCTGAAATATCAACCATTGTGGCAGAGCCATTATCATTATAGTGAGAGAATTCATTCATGGCAGACTTTATGCAATAATTTACCAGTGATAGCAATCTTTAATATTTATGATCCTGTATAAACTGTATGATGAAACTCAAAATACCGGATAAGATATAGAGCGAAATAAAAATAAATACTGTCCACTGTCTAAAAAATATTAGAATGAGGGCGATAGCGATAATAAAAATGATTAACTTGAATCCATGGATATTTTTAAACAGATAATACTTTGGTTTGGAATACTTTACAGTAGATACCATCAATAGACCAATAATTACAAAGGAGAAAGCGAAAATTATTTTTGGTATTACAACATTTATGAAACAAATAGGTACCAGAGCGACAATTACGCCAGCGATTGGAGATGGCAATCCAGTAAAGGAATTTTTATCGGAACTTATATTAAATCGGGCAAGCCTGTAGGCAGCGCATATAGGAAAAATTGATGCGATGAATATACCCACTATATCTATATTGCCAAACATAGGTATTGTACTTTCAGATAGATAGGCCTTATATGCTAAATATCCTGGGGCTACGCCAAATGTTACGCAATCTGCTAAAGAATCCAGTTCTCCACCCAGAGGACTAGATACATTTAAACGCCTCGCAACGGGGCCATCCAGACCATCGAGGAGAGCGGCTGCTAGAATCAGAAGTCCGGCTGTAATGTATCCCTGATAATTTCCATGACTTGAATATATTACTGAGATAAATCCCAAAAGTAGGTTGCCAGTTGTTAATGTGTTAGGTATCCATGCAAGAGTCATAACCGCTCCTTTATGCCTGTTACAGCAGGTTTGCTGTATATGCCAATAGTTCCACATGAAAAATACAGCATAGTAATTCCTCTTTCATAATATAATCTTCAAACATATTGGTGATTGTCTAAATTGAGTAATATTGTGAGTGATAATGCCTTACAATTCTGATAGGGAGATCATTTGGGCATCCTGATAAAAGATGTTAATGACTGATCTCCAACTTGGACATATTCAGAGTATTAATATTCAATTAAAAGTTGAGTATAGTAATATACTCAATATTCCAACTGTCAATGAAAAAATTATGTCAGCATTTGGTAACCTTTCAATAAATGAGGTTTTATATAATTTATAGAGGTATTATTACATCTCAAATTCTAATACTAAATTATAGGCTCACCCTTATGCCTGTCGCTGTAATTGAATTGTATTGAATTATGATTAGATTAAAAAATCAACAAAATAAGCGGCTGGCCCCTAAGGGATTAAAGTTTTTAAGTAAAAACCGAGTATCAATGTAGGGGTGAACGGCCGTTCGCCCCTACTATTCTTTATGGTATTCAAAATTGGCATTCTTCCTAAGAACACTCATCATAAAATGAACTAAATTTTTGATATGCTAAATTTTAGTGGAGTGTATGATAAATGCAAAAAATAAAAAATGAGAGGTGGAGATCATCTGCGTCTATTTAAGGCGATCTTTCTGTTCAATATTTTTTCTTTATGCCTGATATCCTTAGAGAGACGTTCCTGTCTCTTTTTTAAATCCTTATAAATGCTATCACTCCGTATCTCTCTGATATTCATGCCACTAGTCAACAATTCCTTCATTTTGTTTATCCTTTCCCTACGTACCCTCCTCCATTCATCCCTTAGTGTAGAAAGCTCATTCTTAATATCCTGAAGATTCATTTCAATATCATTAAATTAGTGTTCTGAGATAGAATACACCTACATTGAGGCGATTATTCTCCTGCAATTCTCTTCAATAGCATTATCTCTATACAGGTATGAGATCAAGGCAAAGGAGGAATATCCCAAGCCCTTAAGCCAACTCACGCCTTCAGGTTCAAGCCCCCCAATGCATACGATGGGTATATTAATTTTTTCAACCAGATCGCGTACTACTTCCATCTCAATCCCCTTCAACAATTGGTCATATTTGCTTCTGGTATCATATATTGGCCCTAAGGCTATGTAATCAGCCCCTTCCTCATAAGCTATCATTGCCTGTGGGAATGTATGAGTGGAGATGCCAATAAGCATGTCTGGTGGAAGGATTAACCTTGCATCCTTTAAGGGTAGGTCATCCTGGCCAAGATGAACGCCATCTGCATTTGATATACGTGCAATATCAGGATAATCATTGATAATGAATAGGACCCTCCTCTCCCTACAGATCGCGGATATCTCTTTAGCAACCGAGAGCACACTCTTCACAGGAACACTCTTCATCCTCAACTGAATAACCCTTGCGCCTCCATCAATAAGCCTTGAGGCTGTTTGGGAATACCCCTCATCATGAATTAACGAGGAATCAAGAATAGCATAGAGCGAGTTTTTTAATTTCTCAATTTTTCTTACTTTTAATATATTCGAGATCAGCTCTTTTTCAAGATTGTAAAGCGAAAATCGTATCCTTTGAAAGGGATTGTGGATCAATTGAATATCCAATAGCTTTGTGAATTCCTCTATAGCTCTTAATGCTTCAATTGAACGGTGAAGGTTCCTTTTGACCAATTCCTCAAGGGAGTCCCTCCTTCGTTCGCTTTCAAGATCAATAAACTTTAGTTGGTCACTCTCAACATCCCTTGCGTTTAGTAATGGTGTATCCGGGAATACTCTTACCTCTTTGATAAAATCATGACGAATTTCCTTAATCCTCCCGGCAAGACGGGTTTCATGATATATGAATCTGTACACATCTTCACAGATTTTGAGTCCCTCTAGGGTTCTATTGATATTCGCATCAATAGCTGAATAGATGCCATTTCCCAATGTCTTATCCCCCTCCGACAAGCTGTACTATCTCAATAACATCGCCTTCCTTTAGTTCTTCTTCCTCATATATATCGGATTTAATAATCTCTCCATTCTTTTCCACCACCGTAAGCATCTTATCGAGATTGTATTCTTCTAATAATTCAGAAATTTTGGACTTATCGAATTCAACTATTTTGCCATTTACCTGTATTTTCATTTCTTTGCTTTGTTATAATATGTAAACTTATGCTGAGGAAAGCGTTGCTATTTCCTTAGGCCAAGATTCTGGTGTCTAAAAATATTCCTGTCAAGGTCAATATCCTCATCAAAGCTGTTGAACTCAAGGATCGTTAATGTCCCCTTGAGGATATCCAGCATATCATATCTTATGGGAATTATCCTATTCTTTTCAGTGATTACCCTTGAGATAGATAGGGTCTTAAAAATGACGGTATCAGTATCATGATAATCAATTCTGAGTGGTATATAATCCGATTTTTCTACATATAGGGTCAACAGCCCGTATTCCCCCTTTTTGAAGATCGGATATAGTTTCAGTTCATAACATTCATATCCCTTTATAATGGAATCGCCTATAATCTCAGCATTATAGTTGCTCTGTAGATCAGCGTTGGAAAGGTCAATGTAATAATAGTTTGTTGATAGGATTCTGTTAAATCTATCTATATCCCTTTTATTAAATAGTTTAATTGCAAAGACATGATAAACCCAGATATCCTCTCCCCTGAGGTTGTACAAAATCCGTTGCTCCTCGCCCCTCTTTTTGCTCGTAAATGTAAAGAGGTAGTCATCTTCGGAAATAAATCCCTTAAGATTGACAGACCTAGATCTCCCATCAGGAGTGATGTGCTGCATGCTTCCTTTAATAATACCCTTTGGGTAATCTAAAATACTATCTACTCTTGCTACAATCTCATGAGCCTTCAATTCGATATCTCTCTGTTCGGCTGAGTAGAGGGGGAGCACAATTTGCGGAAACAGCAATAGTGTGCCTATTATTATGAACAGAAATTTTTTTCTCATATAAGCTAAGCATCAGATAAATAGAATGATTGTATTATAATATCCTATATCGTAGAATTATACTATATATTAAATAAATTTTTTCATATCATGAATTATATATCTGCAGGCTCCGAGGTTCTCATTAAAGTATTCTTTCACCCTTTTTGACATATTATTCCTCAACTTATCATCCATTAGTGTCTTAATCATTTTATAGAGTTCATCCTCGTTCCTGCAAACAGACAACCCTCCGATATCCTTTAGACTAATGGCCTCAAAGGCATTTTTAATGAATGGCCCTGTCAAGATCGGTTTCCCGAAAATGGCTGGTTCTAAAACGCTGTGAACGCTGCCCTTAAAGGAGCCACCTATAAATACGATATCCGCTATCTCATAGAGATAGGCAAGGACTCCCTGAACATCGACGATTAGCATCTCCTCTTCCTTTAAAAGAATCGGATCCTTGGATTTGCTGTATATTATCGGCATGAATCCCCTTGATTTGATATTTTCCTTTATCCTATCTATGTTTTCAGAATCCACCTCATGTGGTACGAGGATGAATATCGCCTTTTCTCCTCCATCCCTCAACCTCATGGCCACATTTAATAACTTATTTTCAGATACTTCGTAAGTGCTTCCGGCAATTATATATTGATGCTCCTTATCCCGCAGGATCATATCAGTCATGGCAATTGGCTTCTTTTTAAGAACCGTTTTTACCCTATCAAACCTTGTGTCGCCGGAGATTATCACAATCCCCTTCTTTCCACGGCCAATTATTCTAATAAATCTGAGGGCATCCTCCTTCGAAATAGCATAGATCCTACAAAAAAGACCATATGTGCGGCTAAAGAAAATACGAAATGGGAATCTATGCCTCAAGGAGCTTTCAGGTATTGTTGCACTTATCATTATAAGCTTAATGTCCCTCCTGTTCGCCAGGGTAGAAAGATTATGCCAGATATCATATTTTGAGTAGATGATGATTTCCGGTTTTATGCAATTCAATAATCGCTTGATATTTCTCCTGTAATCAAGAGGCAGGTTAAAGCAGAGGTCTATCTCCCTGTATTTAATGCCAGCCTCAAAACCTGAGGGCGAGAAGAAACTCGCAACAATTCTGATCTCCTCTCTGTCTTTCTTCAGGTATTCAATTATGGGTTTAGCCTGTTCAAATTCTCCTGCTGAGGCGGAATGGAACCAAATAACCCTGTTGCCGGGATTGTTTCTGAAATATTCTTCAATCCTGTCTATTTCGCCTTTTCTCAAAGAGAAAAATTTTCTCGCTTTTCTATTATACACAGAAGCGATCCTTCCGAGAAGGGAAGCTACAAATATGAATATCTCATATATCACTTGGGGGAGTTCTCCGTTACTTATGTTTATTGCAACATTTTATTCTACTTGATTTAATAACCTGTAGACTTTGTTTAATATTCTAATTTGTAAGAGCCCAAATAAGTCAATTTATTTTATAGTATTAATTATGCTTGTTATAATGTTTTATTAAGTTTATATGATAATTAGACTTGAGGGTGAGAGAAAATTTTCCCAAGTTCAGCGAAAGGCATCCCCTAAGAGAGGGTAAGATCACCCCTCAAACAATGTTGCAAACTTTGTAAATCAGAAGTATTATCCGAAGGACTCGGATTAACCCTATAAACAATCTTAACTTCTTCGTCGTCAATTTCAACTTGTTTAATCAAAGCAC